>JBILFE010000146.1:0-7396 GCA_044351705.1 Luteolibacter sp.
CGGCGCGGGTGGCGCCTGCGGCCCCTGGCGCGTGAGTGTCCCAGAACGCAACGGGACGGGTGTTGCTCGTGTTGACAATGCGGCGGATGGTCTCGTCACTGGCCGGGCTGACCATCCCGCTGGAAGCGATCGGCGCGGCGCTGATGGACCGGTCGGCATGAAGCCCGGACGCACCGGAGCGCTGCGCGCTGGCATTGAGGTCCCAAGCCAAAATCGTGCATTCAAGCGGGGGCGTGACCGCGCCAGGCGATGCCCCGTCCTGAGGAATTGTAGCTGCTCCGGCGAGGGGGATACCGGCGATGAGCAGGCAAAGGGCAAGCACGACTGACCGCTGCGGGTGAATGGGTGCGAGCACAACTGGGTGATTTTGGTAAGTCATCGGGATGGTGGGTGTTTCTGATGACCGCGGGATGGAATGGGCTGCCCCGCCGTCACGTCCCACAACCTAGCAAGTGCTGTGCCAGATGCCTGTGAAACCGGATTTCCCAAGCAATCAAAGGCATTCAATGACTCTCCAATGACTTGTACCCATGCCCAGCGGGTTGCCTGGGGAGGTAAAGATTGCAGGGGATCCTGCAATTCTTGCTGGGAACTCCGACGTCAGACTGGTTCATTATTGCAAAAGGGACGTCAACATCCGAGTCAGTTGCGCCTCGGTGAACGGCCTGTCCAGCCGACACGTCACGCCCAAGGTTTTGAACTCTGCGGCGACGGCCTCCTCCATGCGTCCGTTGATCACCATGATCGGGATGTCGGGCAACATCCAGCGGACCGTGCGCACAAACGTCAGACCGTCCATGTTACTGCCTCCGGAGCAACTCCGCACCCATCATGATGGGAGCCAAGGCGTTGTTCAAATCATGCGCCACGCCGCTGACCAAGGTGCCGATGGCTTGCAGTCGTTGCGAACGCAACGCGAGGCGCTCGTGCCGCCGGCGCTCGGTGATATCCCGGAATGCCACCATGGTGCCGATGAGTTCGCCGTGCTCGTCGAGGATCGGATTGGTGGTGTATTTTACCGACACCCAGGTGCCGTCTTTGCGCCACATCACCCAGTCTCGTTCATGGTGGACCTCGCCGTCACCGAAGGCGGCGAAGCTCGGGCTGCCATTGCGCGGCAGCGGCCGCTGGTTTGGCGCGCCTATGCGCTGCGCATGCATGCTCCGGCCGACCAACTCCTCGATGGTGTAGCCAAGGATGCGTGCCCCGGCCGGGTTGAGAAAGGTGACACGGCCATTGAGGTCGAGCCCACAGAGACCCTCACCCACCGAGTTGAGGAGCAATTCAATGTGGCGGCACTGCATCAGCGGTTGATCCTCGGGATCAATCAGATTTAGCAGCGTCTCGAGCGTTGGCGTGTAGGTCCCCGGGGACACCCCGTAGATGCGATAGGTCCCGTCGGTCCAGTGGTGCGTGCCGGTCACATCCACGGACCACCCACCAATATGGGCGATGCGCTGGGATTCGGATAGAAGATGTTCATGCTCGCGCAAGGCATCCTCCACCAGGCGTTGCGCGGTGATGTCGGTGCGGATGGTGATGAATTGCGTCGGCCTGGGTGGATCCCCCGTCGGCCATGTGCACGTAAATCTGATCCATCACCACGCCTCCGAGCAACACCAGCGCCAACAGAAATACGGCGAGCAAGCCGCGGTTGATGTTAGAGGATACCTTCACTTGAGCGTCTGGTGGAACTGATCGTTGTCCGTGAGCGAGAGCACGAATGCCGTGAGCAAGTCAATGGTGTGTGCGATGTCATCCAGATGCGCGGTCTCAACCACCGAGTGCATGCATCGCAGCGGCAATGAGACCAGGGCGCTGGGAACGCCCTCGCGACTGGTGAAAATCGTGTCGGTATCCGTGCCGGTGGTGCGGCTGCTGGCTTCATGTTGGATGGGGATTTTGGCGCTGGCGGCCACTTCGAGGATGCGCTTGAGGACCTTGGGGTGGTTGGCGGTGCCATGGGTGATGGTGGGTCCACCACCGAGTTTGATGCTGCCGGTCCTGGCTGGTTCGAGGCCGGGGGTGTCAGTGGCATGGGTGACATCCAGGCAAATGCACAGGTCCGGCTTGATGCGGTAGGTGGCCATCATTGCGCCGTGGCCACCGATTTCTTCCTGGATGGCATTGAGGCACACCAGGGTGAAGGCCGATTTCTTCTTGGATCCGGCGAGGCGCTTCATCACTTGGGCGATGATGTAGCTGCCGATGCGGTTGTCCAAGGCGCGGCCGATGAGGCGGCGGTGGGCGAGTTCGAGCGGGCCGTCTTGATAGACCGCGGGATGGCCGACGCGCAAGCCAAGGGCCGCCACTTCGGCGGGGTTTGAAGCTCCGACATCGACCCACAAATCGTGGACGGCGGGGGCTTTTTCGGTGCCGTGGTCGTCGCGGCGCAAGTGGATGGCGGTGTTGCCAATGATGCCGGCAACCGCACCTTTGTCGCCCAGAAGGGTTAGGCGGCGGCCTCTGGCAGTGGCCGCATCCGAACCGCCGACCCGATCAAGGCGCAAAAAGCCCTTGTCATCAATGTGTTTGATCATGTAGCCGATTTCATCGGCGTGAGCTTCGAGCATGATCGTCGACTTGGACTTGCCGGGCAGGGTGGCCCACGTCGAGCCATAGGCGTCGCAGCCAACTTGCGGGGCGTACTGGCCGATCCATTCCGCCCACACCCGCTGGCCGGGCATTTCAAAGCCGGTGGGGCTGGGGGTCTCCAGCAGCCGGAACAAAAACTCGCGGTCATCGTTTTTCATAGGCCGGATTGAAACACTTTCCCGCCTGCTGACAAGCGTGGAACGAGCGGCCGCAGATTCCGGCTTGATTAATTAAGAAATATGAATAATCTGCATTTGCGTCACGCTATGGGTAAACGTCGATTGAAGAAAGCACCAGGCCGACCGCTGCGGAATCAAAGGCGCAAGCGGCAGTCATTTGTGGAAGTGTTGAGTTCGGCCAATCGCAACGCGCATGAACGAGCCAACCGGCGCGGCAAGCGGCGCGGGGAAAAATCGGTGTGGGCGGCGCTGGCGGCGACGGCGGAGGAGGATGAATGGGCCAGGCTGGGATTATCGCAGCGGATGTGGCGGTGGTTGCTGGCGCTGCTGCTGGTGCCGGTTTGCGGGGTGACCACGGCAACCCTGTTGTCGCAATTTTCCAATGCCACCTTGCATCAGGGATTCTGGCAGACGGCTGAATTCTGGCATTTTGCCATCGGGGTGATGGTCATGGTCGGCTGGTTTTGGTCGGGTCTGGCACAAAACTTTTTCCTCTATCTATATGTGTTAGGCCACGAAGCGACGCATGCGTTGTTTGTGTGGGCGTGCTGGGGGAAGGTATCTGGAATTCATGTGAGCACCAAGGGCGGCTATGTCACGACCAACAAGACCAACTGGGTGATCGCGCTATCGCCGTATTTTGTGCCGATTTGGTCGATTCTGGCAGCGGTGCTCTATAGTTTGTTGAAGGTGTTCGCGGCGTTTTCCGTGGAGTGGGACAAGATGTTTTATGCGGTGATCGGATTGACTTGGACGTTTCATTACGTGTGGACCCTGTGGATGATTCCCCGGGAGCAACCGGACTTGAAGGAAAACGGGATGGTGCTCTCGCTGGTGGTTATTTACTTGGGCAATGTGTTGGTGCTGGTGGCCTTGCTGTGTGTGGCCGGGCCGGGCTCGCTGTGGGAGCATTTGCAGGACTTCGGGACCGAATGGCTGCGGCATGCGGTGACATGGTCCTACGAGGGCTGGAACTGGGCCAACGAAGTGCTCGTAAGGATGCTCAAGGCGCGCTTGGCCTGAGAGTGGAATATTCCGGATTGAATATCGGGGCGGGATGATGAACGCTCGGCGCATGATTCATTTAGATGCGAACGCGAGCACGCCGTTGCGAAACGAGGTGATGGAGGCGATGCTGCCGTGGCTGCGCGATGGCTACGCCAATCCATCAGGCACCTATGCCGCCGCCAAACACGCCCGCCAGGCAATCGAGCAAGCACGCTGGCAAATCGCGGATTGGCTCGGCGCGGTGCCCGAGGAAATTGTTTTCACGGGTGGCGGCACAGAAAGCGTCAATACCGCGCTGCATGCCTTGGATTGCCATGCCGGTGAGGGGGTGGCATTGGTCTCCGCCATCGAGCACAGTGCCGTCCTCCGGTACGCCGAGTCGCTGCCGCGGGGGCTGGAGTTGGCAGCGGTGGATGCGGGCGGGCGGCTCGATCTGGATGCCTTTGCGGAATGCCTGCCGGCGGCGGCCTTTGTTTCAATCATGACCGCCAACAATGAGGTCGGGGTCATCCAGCCGCTGCGTGAAGTGTGCGCCATGGCCCATGAGCATGGCCTGCCCGTGCATACCGACGCCGTGCAGGCGGTGGGCAAAATCCCGCTCAAGGTGCGCGAACTCGGGGTGGACATGCTTTCGCTCTCCGCCCACAAGTTCCATGGCCCGAAGGGCGTGGGGGCGCTGTATGTGCGCAGCGGCATGAAGTTCGCGCCACTTTTGTTAGGTGGCGGGCAGGAGGGTGGCCGGCGCAGCGGCACGGAGAACACGCCCGCCATCGTCGGCATGGGCGCGGCGGCCGCCTGCATGCGCAGGCAGCTCGACGCGGATAACCACGCGGCCCTGCGCCACATGCGCGACGCCTTTGAAAGCAAGCTGATAGAGGAGTTGGCGGGAGTGACGGTGAATGGGGATGTGAGCCAGCGGCTGCCTAACACGAGCCACCTGTCCTTCGCCGACTGCGATGCGGCGGGCCTGCTTATTTTGCTAGATGAAGCCGGGATCGGGTGTTCGGCCGGGTCTGCGTGCATGAGCGGCAAGCAACGGCCCTCGCATGTGCAACTGGCGATGGGCATCGATGAGACCCGGGCCAAAAGCAGTCTGCGATTCAGCTTTTCCACGCTCAACACCATGGGTGAGGCGTTTGCCGCGGCAGTGATGGTGAAACGCGCGGTGGAAAAGCTGCGGCAGGTGCAGGGTTCGGGCGTGGGGCCGGTGCAGGTTTACTGTGTCTGACGGAGTTTCGACTAGTTGTTGTCGGCACCGGTGTTTTCCCGTTTGGCACTCGAGCGCATGTGATCGATGGCCTTCTCGCCGAGGTCGATGACATGATCCTCCTTGGAACTGTCCACAAACCCCTTGATGATGGCGATGGCCCAGTCAGCGGTTTCCTTGTTGGCAAGTTGACGAATGATTTTTTCCTGATCTTCGCGGGTTTTCGCGCTATTGGCTAACATTTTCCAATATTCCGCGCTGTTGGCGCTGGTGCGTTTGCCGTCGGCGTTGGGGTTGGCGAGGAAGCGCAAGCCGGCATCAAAGACGTGAGCCCGGAGTTGCACGTCGGTGACGGAATCGAGTTGCTTGATATAGGTGGCGAACATGGAATCGTCGGCCCAGGCACCGAGGGCATTGACGGCGGCGAGTTGTTCTTTTTTATCGGAAGAAGCCAGGGCCTTGGTGACGAGGCCCGCCGCCTTGGCCCCGCCGGCGCAGCCGAGCAAGCGTGTCAGCGAGTATTTGACTTCGGCCTCCGTGGCGGTGCTCAGCGCGGTGCAAATCGACTCGCCGAGGGACTCGCGGTTGGGCGACTTCTTGAGGATTTCGCCGGCATTGGCTTCGGCTTCCTGGCGGATACTCGGGTTGCTGTGGGTGGCGATGAGCTCGATGAATTTGGGAAAGTCCTTGTCGGTGGCCATGAAGCGGCAAGCTTGAATGGCCGCGATGGCGGAACTGGTGTTGTTGGCGGTGCGGATGTAATCCATGAGCACGGGAACGACCACCGGGTTTTTGAGTTTGCGCAGGACATCACGAATGATGATGACACGGATGTCCTCGGCCATCACCTGCTTGGTGGCAACCTGGGCAATGGAGAGATCCACATCAGTGCTATCCGTCGCCTTGGCCAGCCACAGGGCTTTGTAAATGACATCACGCTGCTTATTGGCACCGACATCCACGGCGGCATCCAACAGCACTTGGAGTTCCTCCTTGTTGACGGGAAGTTCCTTGACGTCGTCCCTGGCGGCGGTGGTGAGCAAGCGGTTGTAAATCTCGGTTCGTTTGTTAGTACCGGATTTTCCAGCAATGGCAAGGATCAGAAACACCACCATGATGCCAAGCAGGGCGGCAATGACCACTTTGGCGGCGTTGCTGAGGACGGGCTTTTTGTACATGCCGGGGGCCGCGGCACCTGCTGCCGCAGGATCATCGCTGGCAGCCGGATCGATCGGCCCGGGTTTGGCACGCGGGGCCAAGCGGGGTGAGGACTTCACCGAAGCTGCTGACCGCGGCCGCAGCGCGACCGCCGGCGGCTTGACCGGCGCGGCGTTTTCGCTGCCAGTGGCGGCCGCTGGCGCTGCCGTGCGGGATGAGGCAAGTGCCGCCGCCGGCTGGAGCACAACCGGTGGCGGCTGGGTCGGAGCGGGGGCGGGTTCTGCGGCCGGAGCCGGGGTGGGGGAATTGTGAACGCTCGGCTTGGAACCCTCCGGTGGGGCCAACGGCTGCGGAGCGGTTTGGGTGTGCGGTGGCTCGGGAACGCCGGGAGCCGCAACCGGTACGGCAGCGGCGACCGGTGCAGGAATCGGAAGCGGATTCCGGCTAGCGGGTTCGGGCGTCTTGGCGGGTGCTTGAGGAGCGGCACCGGGGATGATCAGACGGGGGCGCTTGGGTTGCTCGGCGGCGGGTTGCGGGGGGCTGGTTTGCATTACTGGAACTGGCGAATTGTCATTGTGGAAAAAAAGTTTGAGGGCCTCGCGGGCATTTTGCGGCCGATCCGAGGCGAGCCGATTGATATGCCACATCACCCAATCACAAGCCCAGCGCGGGACATCCGGGCGCACTTCATGCAAGGGGATGACCTGGTGGTGCAAGTGGGCGGTCATGACTTGCATGCCGGTTTCCCCATTAAACGGATAGACCCCGCTCAGCGCGTGGTAGTAAACGCACCCCATGGAATACATGTCGGCACGGGCGTCGAGGACGGCACGCTCAAACTGCTCAGGGCACATGAAATAGATCGATCCGAGGACGGTGTCGGCCGTTTCCATATGGTCGAGCGCGGCGGAGTGGCCGAATTTGGCCAAGCCGAAATCGACGATTTTGACCTGGAACTTGCCGGACGGCAACCAGGTGAGCATGAGGTTGCTGGGTTTGATGTCCCGATGGACCAAGTCGAGTTCCTGTGCCGCAATCAGGGCTTCCTGAGTTTGCATGGCCAGTTCGCGAAAATCCGGCCACGTCAAGGGGGCGCGCTCGATGAGTTCATCGAGGGTTTTGCCACTGATCAATTCCATGACCACATAGGGGCCTTCTTCATCCGTCCCCACGTCGTAAACGGTGACGATGTGGGGGTGTTGGAGCGAAGCGAGTGCGCCGGCTTCCTTGAGGATCTGCTGCGAGGCCT
>JBILFE010000122.1:0-7919 GCA_044351705.1 Luteolibacter sp.
TGAAAGGATAGAACGACCTTGCGTGCGATCTGGCTGCTCATGGGGGCGCCGCCGGCATGCACGTCGCGGATGGCTTCGAGCAATTCCGCGGGCGGCGTGCGCTTGAGCAGGTATCCGGTGGCACCGGCGGTGAGTGCCTCGAAAATCAGGTCCGATTCCTCATAAACCGTGAGCATGACAATGTGGAAGGCGGGCACCAGCGCCTTGAGTTGGCGCACGCACTCGACACCGTTGATGCCCGGCAGGTTGATGTCCATTAGAATCACGTCTGGCCGCAGCGCCGGCAGTTCGCGCAGCGCCTCCTCGCCGGACATGCAAGCGCCAAGGCAACGAAACCCGCTCGCGCGCGCCAAAACGCGCTGGAGCGCGTCGCGCGTGCCGCCGTCGTCCTCCACAATTGCCACGGTGATGCTGCTCATTGAATGCGCTTTTGTTGTTACTGAGGAGTCCTTAGGTTGGAATACAATAATCTAACCACAGAGAACGCAACGATCACAAACAAGACCCATTGCCATGTGTTCTTTGTGCTCTTCGTGGTTCATCTTCATTCTTATGTGTAGTCCAAGCTGTGGTTCAGTCAGCAGGCAGGCAGTGTGCGCGGGTTGCGGGGCGGCGCAAGTCGCTCAAATGAGTGACACGCCGCAACCCAAGCACATCGGCGGAGGCGGTCATGGCGGATGGAAGGTGACGTCCAGTTGAACGCGCGTCCCCCGCTCCGGGATGCCGCACACCGCCAAAGTTGCGCCGATATCCGCAGCCCGTTGACGCATGTTAGACAGCCCGCGCCCCTCCCGCTGCAGCGCGCTATTGGATCCGGCACCATCCGCAAGGGTTTCCGCGTCCGAGGTGAAGCCCTTGCCGTTGTCCTCAATGACGATGGTCAAACCGCCCGCCCGGGTTGTCATGCGCAGCGCCACCTCGGATGCCCCGCTGTGTTTCACCACATTGTGCAAGGCCTCCTTGACCACAAGCAACACATCGTGGCGCACGGTGGCAGTCAATACCCGCTCCGGCACTTGGTTGGGCACATCCATGCGGCAGCGAATCCCCGCCGCTTTCAGGAAATCCTCCGCGTGATGACCGATGTAGGAAACCAAGCTGCCAAGCGTGTCGTTGCGCGGGTTCACGGCCCACACCGTGGTGTCCAGCGCCTGCGTGAGTTGGCGCGCGCGCGCGGCGATTTTGCGCATGTCGGAGCGCGCCTCCGCAGCCGGGGCGTCCCCGCTTTGTGCCAATTCACTGAGCAGGGTGATCTCAGTGAGACTTGCCCCTAGATCATCATGAATGTTTCTAGCGATGCGGGCGCGTTCTGCGTCGAGGCCATGCAGGCGCTCCAAGCGCACCGCCACCACGTAGCGCCATGCTCCAAACACCAGGCTGGCCGCCACCAGCGCCAGCAGCAGCCAGAACCACGGCTGGCGGGTGAGCGGCAGCCGGATCTCCAGATCCACGCGCTGCGGCTGGCCGTGCTGGCGGTCCACCAGACTGACCTTCCAAACATTGTCGCCAACGCTGGCCACGTCTTTCAGCGCACAGCCGCTCGCCGCCTTGAAGGCCAACGGGTAACGGCTGTAAACCCACAAGTCGCCATCGCGCGCCCCGGCATCCGTTAGATCGATCCGCATCGCGCCGCGCGTGCAGGTGACCCGCTTGATCTCAGCCGCTCCACAGTAAATGTGCAGGTTGGAGCCAATGATCACCGGCTGGTTGGGCGTGCGGTCCAGAGCGGTGAAGCACAAATGCTGGGAGGCCGCCTCAGCCAGCACCGGCGTGGTCCACGCTCCGGTGGCGGTGCCGAGGAATTGGTTGTCCCAAAACGACCAGACCGCATAGCGCTTGTTAGGATCCATCCCTGCGGCGGCGAAATCAAACCCGTTTTTGTGGGCGGGTTGTTTTTTGCCGGCATTCCACACCAAGGCGACGGTCGAATCCCCCCAGTCGCGGCGGACGTGACCGACGAGACCATTCCACACCGCTGACGTGCCGAAGCCCAGCACCCGGGCGTTCTCCGCGGCCGGCGGCGTCAGCACTTCGGCATTGCGCCAGTTTTCCCTGAAGCCACCCCGCCACCAGGGGTCCGCGGTGATGGCCGCGCCACCGGACAGGCCCACTATGCTCCGCCACGTCTGCACCGCCACCTGGCCGCCGGCCACCGCCATGCCCTCCGCATCCGCCGCCAAATAATACACGTCGTGATCCACCGCAAACCAGCGACCGTTGAGTGGGTCGTAAGGGCGCAGGTCGAGGATGACCGCCGGCAGCGTGCGCCGGCCTGCATCCAAGCCGATCCGGCAGGCATCCACGCAACCGACCACCGCGCGTGCAGGCTGGCGGACAACGCTGCAAAACAAAAGATAAGCATCCTCACCGGCGGCCTGGCGAATGGCCGACCAATCCGCCCGTTGGATTTCAAAGGCGGTGCGTTTCTCCCCCGCCGCCCGCTTGGCCGCAGGCTCGCAAGAAATCTTCAGATAATTGAAGCCGCATTGCACGGCACGGCGGACCGTGGCGGTGATATCCGTGAGTTCCATCGGGCTGCCCGCCACCTCAGGATTCGGGCTTGGGTCGAATGCCAGCCGCAAGCCCAAGCGCGCGCCGACCCCGCCGACATGTTGCGCCACCTCCGGCAGCCACGGTGCATCCAGCACGTCGCGGCCGCTGGGCGACATGTCTTCCATCTGGATCACCCCGGGGCGCAGGCGCCCGCCGGACTCGCGCACCGCAGCCACCACGTCGAGCACGTCCTTGCGGGGGTCCTTGTGTTTGAGAAAATTCCAACTGTTCCAACCGGCCAGGGCGCCCTTGGTGGTGCGCGCCCCGTGGGTCTTGCCCACCCACTCCGCCCAGCGCGCCAACGCCTGGTCCGGCGGCTCCACCAACATCACCACCTGCTGGCCCCAGCGGGTTTCGCCGGGGTCCACCCGCGCGCCGCTCATCTCTGATGTGAGATTGAAAGCGCACTTACCATCCGCCACCGGTGTGAAACGGGCGTTGACGTAGGCCGTCGGCGTGCCGACCGCGCCAAACCAAAATCCTTTGTCGTTACCGTAGAAGCCGCCCGCCTCACGCACGTCCAATGGCTTGGACAGTTCGTTGAGCGCGGTGACCGCCGCCACCGGATCGTGGAAGCCGGTGATCTGCCAGCTTGCCGGAGACCCGTCCGCCTTGATTGTTAGATCGAGCGCCGTCAGGCCGACCAGCTCGAGCGGCTGCTGTCCGCCATTGCGGATACCGACCTGCGCGAGGACCCCCGGCACACCCGGCACCAGGCCTAACCGAAACAACAGGTCCACCTGGGAGTTTGCAAAACGTAGCGTTGTTTCAGCCACTGCGGCCTCGCCGTAAGTGGTTGATTCCGTTAGATCCCGCACCACCCCTACCGCCGTGCCGGCGGCCGATGCCAGTTGTATGGTCTCACCGCCCACGATGATGCATGCGCCAAAGCCACCCTGCATCCCGCCCCATCCCGGTGCCGTCACGCTGACACTGCGGCCATCGGCGGCCAGCGTCGCACGCACTGCGTGGGCAGCGTCCGGCGCAGCACCAACCGGCCCGCAGGTGGCCAGAAGTGCCAGCAATCCAGTATACCAATTGGCGTATGTCACTCCGCCAGCACTGAGCGAGCGCCGCGGTCAATGCAAGCGAAAGCCGTGGACGGCGGAAAATATTTTTTAGTTAGAGCTGCACCATTGCGGTGAGGTGCTGGATATTCCATGGCAGACGCGAGTTCGTGAGAACACGGGATCGGGGCAAAGCGGGCCAATAAATCCATTGAAAAAAAACTGATGCCACTGGGGACACTGATTGATTTTGGATGTTGAATTTTGGATTTTGAATGACAGAAATCCGCCTCTAACACGCTGCGAAGCATCTCTTTCACATCCAAAATCCAAAATCCAAAATTCAAAATCTCCCCTCCCCTCTGTCCTTTGTTGCCTTCGTTGCCTTCTGTTCAAATTTTTGTTTTCTCTTCAAATCAGTGGTTTCAGTGGTCCTCAGTCTTCTCAGTGGTTCAAAATCCCCGGCCCACCCCAACACAGCGGGTGGTGAGGTGATGCGGACTAAGAAAACCACTGAAAAGAACTTCATGCCGTCACTGGGGACACTGATTTTGGATTTGGGCACGAAGATTTTGGTGAAATCGTACCGCTGAGCATGCTGGCATGAGCACGTTGGAACTACAGGAATTCGTGGCCGTTCTGGCCCGCTCCACCAAGGAGTTGCGGACTTCACAACAGGAAAGCGACCGCTACGCCTACCGCAACGGCCTATGGGTGCTCAAATGCCAGGATGGCATCACCTCCATCGCCAATGGCGAGAACTTCCAAGCGCAGGTGTTCTGAGAAGATTTTGAATTTTTTGCAGGATCATCCTTGGTTTTCTACAGAAGGGAACAAAGGGAACGAAGTGAGAGGATGCTTTGTTGCCTTCGCTGCCTTCGCTGCCTTTGTTGCCTGCGTTGCCTTCTGTTCAAATCCGGTTTTTAATTTAAATCAGTGGCGGCATCAGTGGGTGGTGACGGCAATCCGGCAGAAATCCTGCTGTATTTTCACAGAGGTGCCACCGTTGTCCCTGAAGATCGGGAACTTGACGCTGACGACTTCCATGTCATCGCCGTTATCCACAATCACCTCGGTGGGGGCGTCGGGTGGATAGATCAAACTGGAGTCGGTGCTCGGCAGCCAGACCCCCAAATTATTGCTGAACTCGGCGCTGCAGGTGCAACCCGAATTTTTCAGGCGGGCATACGTGAGCTTGACCTCCGAGTTGTCCACGGTGGTTTGGATGATGGGGGCCTGGCCACGGGTCGCGATCTTACCGTCCGCGTCGAGCACCAGCACGCTGGTGTTAGATGTGCCTAAGGTGAATTCCTTGAGATTGGCGTCCGTGGGCGTCGCGCCATTAAGCCATGCCTGATAGGGCGTCAACACCGTGAAGGTGCCTGGATTGTAGGTGATGCTGTAGTTGCCCAAGCCGGTGCCGGTCGCGTCGCTGGCCGTGATGGCATACATCGGCCCGGGTGCCGCGACCGTCGCCGTGTTGCTTGCCCCGGCGCTGGCCAAGGTCACGCTGGCGACGCCGTCGCCATTGACGAAGCCGTCTGGGGTGAACTCCGTGCCGGCGAAGGTGACCGTGTCACCGTAGGTCTTGCTGCGGTTGTTAGCCGTCACGCTCGCCGCCTTCGGGCTCACCACGTTGCCGCTGGCCGCCGTGACGACGTTGACCGGAATGGCACCCGCACTGGACAACACAATGTTTTGGCCATTGTATGTGCCGGACACCGGAGCATTAGCTGCGAGACGGACATAAACCGTCGTGTTTTCAATCGTGCCGGTGGCACCGACAGTGATGGGGTTTCCGCTGCCTGCATAGCCGCTGGCGCCACCCGCAGTTTGCGAAACTTCAAAACCCGCTGGCGGCGTGACCGTGATGCCGGCAGTCATGTAGGCGCCGGAAACCGTGAAACCAACCGCGCCGGAAGCCGTGCCGTAGGTGATTGTTAGGCTATCCGTTAGCGGCGATCCCGTTGCGGTGATGGCGCAAGTAGTCTGCACCAAGTTGAGGGTGTTTCCTCCACTCACCTGCAGCGCATAGCCGGTGAGCGGGGCGTCCAGAATAGGCGTGCCGGTGATGCCGGCGGAGGATGTGATCAACGTGTAGCTCGCCAAGTTGGGCGTGCCGGTGATCTTGATCGTGCCCGCGCTCAGGTTGAAGGTGCTGGTGGAGGTGGTGGGCGATCCAAGAGTGAAGCCCAATGACGCACCCGCACTCACCGTGATAGGCGAGGCCTGGCTGCCGCCGACGAGAGCCAGCGTGCCGGCGTTAACAGCGGTTGTGCCGGTGTAGGTGTTCGCCCCCGAAAGAACCTGCGTGCCGCTGCCGGACATGACGAGGCTGATCGCCCCGCCGCCGCCGCCGATCACGCCGCTGAGGGTGGTAGAACCGCCTGCCGGACTCACGGTCAACACGGATGTGGTGCCGGAATTGTTGATGATATTACCGCCGCCGTCGAGCGAGGCGACCTGCTGGCTGAGCCCGCCGAGATCCAAAGTCCCGCCGGTCACGCTCACCGCGGTGGTGACAGGCAGAATGCTGGCGTCGTTGTAGGTGGTCCCGAAGCGCACTTCGCTGAGCCCCGCACCATCTCCACCCCACACGCTCGTATAGGCAATCCTGACTGCCTTCACGTTGGCCGCATTGAAGGAGAAATCATTTTGATAGGAATAGGGCCACTGCCCCCACACGCACGGGTTCAAGTCGCCGGTGTAAATGGTGCCGCCGCCTACCCCGGTCGCGTCGGCCGTCGAATACGTGATCGTCACCGCCCGCAGGCCGCGCATCACATTGCCGGGGTATTCGTTCGTCCCCACGTTCCAAATCACCATCTCGTTGAGTGAGGTGATCTTGTCGAAGGTGAACAAGACCCAGCCGTTGCTGAAGTTTGGGTTGTCGGAAACATGGGTCAGCCAACCCGTGGTCCACCAAGTGCTGTTGTTCTTGGAACTCTTCATCACCGGACTATCCGACATGCCACTGCCGTTCACCATGTTGGCCGGGGCGGAATATGACGCTGCCGCGTTCGCCGTGGCGGTGACGGTGTTGCCATCGCTGCCGCCGACAAAGCCGCTGGACTTGGTCAACTTCAGCGTGCCGCCTTCGATGACGGTGGGGCCGCCGTAGCTTTGCAAGGCGGACAGGGTCAGCGTGCCGGCGCCCCGCTTGGTCAATGCACCGGCACCGCTGACGATTTGTCCATAGCTGACGTTGCCGGTCTCGTTGAAGCACAACACGGCGTTGTTGTTCACCGCCACATTGGACTTGATGCTGGCCGCGGAGCCCTGAAGGGTGCCGGCACTGACGACGGTGGGTCCGCTGTAGCTCAGCGTGCCGGCGAGGATCAGCGTGCCGGCACCGGCCTTGGTCAAACCGCTGGTGCCGGCAAGTTCCGCGCTGATCGTGACGGTCTTCCCGGTGCCCAGGGCGTTGACCGTGATGGTGGGCGTGCTGCCGGCCAAAGTCAGGACCTTGGCGGAGTTGCCATTGTTGTCGAGGGTCCAACCGGCGGCGCTGGCGGTGTTGGCATCGCCAAAGGTCAAATGCCCGATGGTGCGGGCGGAATCGAGGTGGACAGTCCGGTCAAGGGTGAGGTCAATGGCGCCAAAGTTGGCGGTGAATCCCGCTTCGCTGGCCACGCTGCCACCGCTCCAGTTGGCATTGGCACTCCACAGCCCATCACCGTCATGGCTCCAGGTGCCATCGGCGGGCGGTGGCGGTACCGGATACAACGCCATGGCATCGAGCAGGGCGCTTTCCACCGAGGCGATCTGATGCACGCTGTCGAAATTGTATAACGCTTGATAGACACAATCCGGGTCATCATGCAGCGCGTTCTTGAACCACCCAAACCATGTGCTGTAATCCGTAGTGAACAAATTGAGCTCGCCGTAACAGTAACCCGTGGCACCATCACTTGTCTTTGCCGTTTGCACCGCTTGCATCAAAGCGGAGTTGTCTTTAAGCGGACTGCCGGGGCTGCCATAAAAGCTTACCCCCGGATTGCCATACGGATTGACCAAGGCATCGACATCCTCCTGGGTGGTGCCGTAAAACGTCCCATGCACACTGATTTTCTCACGTGGGATGCCTGCGTCATACGCCATTTTGGCAAGGTAGGTCAGGTGTTTGCCGACGATTTTGGCGTTGTCGGCAGTGGTTAGGGTGCCACTGGTTTTGATGCCGGCGGTCTTGGCTGCGTTATAGCCTAACGGCTGATAGTTGTCACTCCACGCCGGGTCATTGGATATGCCATAGTAACTGTTACCATTGGGAAAGAACCGATAGTTACTGTTGATGGCGGATTCCACCCCACACCGCCAGCCCACCAACAGCCACTTCTTATTGGCCGGAAGTTCGTTATA
>JBILFE010000237.1:0-5914 GCA_044351705.1 Luteolibacter sp.
TCTTCTCAGTGGTATCAGTGGCAATCAGTGTTTCAGTGGTTTCTTTGGCACGATTTACCAGAACCCGGTGGGTTTTTATAACTACCCCCTTAACTTGACGCGCATGCTCGGCGGGGCGCTGCGGGGGAATCCCACGCGGTTGTTAGATCAATTGAAACTCGGGGCTTTGTGGCGGATGAAATAGCCATCGCCGACGTACATGGAGCCGTGGTAGTCGGGCAGCGGGCCGGCATCCGGCGGCAGCGGGATGCGGCCGACGCTCGCGTCCTCGGGTTGCGAATAGGCGATGCTGACGGGGGTGCCGATCTTGACCAGGCGGAAGAACTTGGGCGAGAGGTTTTCGTGCATGCGGATACAGCCGTGGGTGCAGGGTTGGTTTTTGATCCAGCCGGTGTGGAAGCCATAGTTGGGTTTGAATTCACACCAGTATGGCATGGGAGTGCCTTTGAATAACCAGCCTGCCGGTTTCTTGGCAAGGAAGGACTGGGTGATGCTGCCGCCGTTGTAGGCGTAACCGTGGGTGGCGGCGCGGTGTTTGGCCTCTTTGTTGAAGATGGTGAAACTGCCGGAGGGCGTTGGCGTGGCAGCCGTGCCGATGGAAACCGGCATGGCCAAAAGCACGTTGCTGCCCTCCATCACGTACGCCCGTTGTTTGCTCAGCGAGACCTTGACCTTGACGTTGTTAGGGTTGCTGGGGAGCTTGGTGGGCAGATCGTAGGCCTGATAGCCGGCCAGACTGGAGCCGCCTGCCGGGATGTCGCAGGATGAAAGCAGAGTGGCAAGGGAAGCGGCGATGGCGAGGGTGATGGATGGATGGATGGTCATGGTGGGGGGTGTGCGGGGGCGGAGTGTTGCAAATTGAAACCGGCAGGCAAGCAGGAATATGCAGCCGCATTCAGCGCATGCGTTCCCAGGAATCGACGCGTTGGTTTACGAACCAGACACTGGCTCTGCGATAGGGAACATAGGTCAGCTCCTGAGCAATGCCGTTGGCGTAGTAAGGGGCACCATGGTGTCCATAGCGGCCATAGTTGCGGTAGCCGTATGAGCCGTAGTAGGTGTTGCTATACACCGGATACGAGCCGGCGTAGTCCCACCGCTCGGAAGTCTTGCCTTTTTGAAAACCTTCATAACGCATGTTGGGGCTGCCCCATGCCAGGAACACGGCGTCTTGAGACATCCCCTTGGCAATCTCACCCTGCTGGACGAGGCGCTGATCTTTGGCGGCAAGGGCCGAATACAGCGCCGGACTCTGCTGGATCCTCGCTTGCGGGGTGGACGGAACACAGCCGCTGGCGGCAAGACCTATGGCAAGCAAAACGGCAGGATTTCTCATGCGCCAAAGATAGGCAGTCACGCACCGGATGCAATCCACGATGAAAAATTTTGCAAAAGAATTGAAACGGGTGCTTGCCAAGTGAGAAGCACTCACGCAAATCTTGCCGCGAACCGCCGCCCAGCACCAATAACATGTCAGAACTGCTCGAATTTGATGATCTTCCCATCGCATTAAAAAAATGCCCGGAGTGGGAATATGAAAAAAACGCCATTACCCGAACCGTCGAGTTCGAGGAATTCATGGATGCCATTGATTTTGTCAACGATCTTGCCGAGATCGCCGACGAGGCGCAGCATTACCCGGACATCATCATTCGCCACACCAGGGTGACTCTGCGCCTGACCACCGATGACAAGGGCGGGGTGACCGATCTGGATATCGAGTTGGCCCAGCGCGTGGACAATCTGGCGGACTGATCCGGCAACCCGGGCTCAGCGTGGCAGCATCAGCTCATGATCGGTTAGACCGGTGAGGCGGCGCAGGCCTGCGAGCAGACGCATGAGGGTGAAAAACAGGAAGACCAGGATGGGGATGCCGATGACGGCAAAGCCCCAGCCGGTGATTTTGGCGATGATGCCGTTGTAAACTTCCAGGGCATCCACGGCGGTGGCATCGAAGCCGCGGAAGAACCACTGCGCGAGCCCCAGATTCATCAGGGCGCTCAGGAAGAAGGACGCGGCGAACAGGCGGGTTGCGCCTAACAAGAGCTTGGCGTAACCGCCTTGGGCGGCGAGTTCGGCGACGCGGCTTTCGATTTTGGGGATGTCAAAGATCGAGTCGTTGTAGAGGAACACCCGGATCAGCGGATTGGCCGTGCGGTGCGAAACCAATATGGCGAACCCGAGCACGAGTGGAATCAACGCCTCCTTGATGCCGAACAGCAGACCGGCGTCGGGTTTGACCGTGCCGTCCTTGTTCCAGAGGTAGAGGGTCAATCCGCCTGTTAGGACAACCGACAGCAGGCCCAGGCCGGAAAAGAAATTGGGTTTGCGGGTTTTAGCGAAATACCAGACGCCGTAGCCGATGGGCAGGGTGAGGGCGATGATGATGGCTTTGACGGGGCCGAGATGCCAGGGTTTGGCCGCTTTGCCGAGCATCTCCTGCAAGGCCGGATCCTTGCTGAAGAAGCTGAGGATGAGCACCGGCACGATCACGTTGATCAGGATGTTGGCAAGCGGGTGTTCGTCTTTGGTTTGGGTTGCGGCCATCGGATAGGTGTGTGGGAAGCACCAGCCACTAATCCAGGACGGGGCCCTTGGCAAGCCAAACCACACACTGCGGTGAGTCCGATAGATGGGTGGGAGAGGCTCGGGGCTCAGCGGGCGGCGGCCTTGAGCGTGGCAAAGCGCTCGCGCATCTCGGCGAGGCGTGCGGTCTGGGCCGGATCGGCGATGAGGTCGTGTTCCTCGATCGGGTCGGCGCGCAGGTCGAAAAGTTGTTCGGTTGTGAAATCCGGCCAAAGGAGATATTTGTAGTCCTTGCGTACGAGGGCCTCGGAGGACGGGATGAAGTGGATGTTGTTGATAGTCGGGTGCTCGTAGAAAAACTCACTGCGCCAAGCGGGCTTGTCCGTGGCAAGGTAGAGTGGAGCCAAGTCGCTGCCTTGCATCCGTGGCGGCGCGGCAATCCCGGCGGCGGCTAGCAGCGTCGGCGCCAAATCGACGTTGAGTGCAAACTCATCGCGGGTTTGGCCGTGGCGGGCCGGGGCCATGCGCGGGTCGCGCACAATGAGCGGCACCCGGATGCTTTCCTCGTATGGATACCATTTGTCAGCCAAGCCATGTTCGGCATGGAAATTGCCGTTGTCGCCGGTGAAGATGACCAGCGTGCGATCCAGCACACCCTGCGTCTTGAGTTCCGCCAGCACGCGTCCGCAAGTGGTGTCCACCTCGCTGGCTAGCCGATAGTAATTTTTCATCATGCGCTGGAATTTTGGGGGTGAGTCGAAGCGCCAGTGCCAGCGGGCGCGGCCTTCGTTTTTTTCGTTGGCGATGAAGGGGGGCAAGCGGTGGAACGACTCGTCGCTGGCGTTGGGTGGCACCGGAATGGTCACATCCTGATAGAGCTGCATGCTTGCCGGCTGTGGCAGGTATTGCAGCGGATTGGAGTCTTCGGCGTGGGTCGCGAAAAACGCCACCGTGAGGCAGAACGGCTTGTCGGCGGGACGCGTGCGCAGGAACTCCAGCGCATCGTTCTCGTTCTTTTGGGTGACGTGGATGGGAGTGCCGTCGGCTTGCTTCATCCAATGAGTGCCGGCGTAGGCGCGGCCGAAGTCGAATTTCTTGGCGGGAAAGGTTCCGTTGTGCCACTTGCCGACGTGGCCGACAAAGTAGCCGTTGGCGCGCAGCAGGCCGGGGTAGGTTTCGGCCCACGGGGTTTTGAATGGTGCAAAGGCGGTGTTGCCATGTCGCGACATCCATTGCCCGGTCATCAGCGAGGCCCGGCTCACCCCGCAGATGGCGGTGGTCACGCAGGCCTGGGTGAAGCGGATGCCCTCCCCGGCGAGCCGGTCGAGTTCGGGCGTTTTGACCACCGGATTGCCGGCACAGCCGAGCGTGGTGTGGCGCCAGTCATCGGCATACAGGACGACGATGTTGAGGGGGGCGGCGGCGGCGGTGGAGCGGGGCGCGAGCGCGCCGAGCAGCGCAATGAGGAGGAGGAGGCGTTTCATGATGGCCGGGAGGTGACGACCGGCAAGATTCGCGCATGCCGTGACCAAATGCAAGGCCCGAGGGTGTCACGCCTGCATGGGGCATGATAGGCCAAATCAATAGGCACCGGCAATCAAAAGGGGCGGTCCTGGCAAATGCCGGGACCACCCCCGTGAAACAGGTTAGGTTAGGTTAGGTTAGACCGTGCCGGCGATGCTGCGACCGGTGGAACGCAGGTCATCGCAAGCGACCTTGAGGCGGTTGGCGAGGCCGATTTCGGCCTTTTTCAGATAGCCGCGCGGGTCGTAGGCTTTTTTATCGCCGACTTCGCCATCGATTTTCAAGACGCCTTCGATATTTTGGCAGATGTGGGTGACGATGGGACGGGTGAAGGCGTACTGGGTGTCGGTGTCGATGTTCATTTTGACGACGCCGTAATCGAGGGTTTCGCGGATGTCGGAGAGTTCCGAGCCGGAGCCGCCATGGAACACGAGGTCCATTTCGGCAGCGGCACCGTGCTTGTCGGTGACGGCCTTTTGGCCATCGCGCAGGATGGTGGGCATGAGCTTGACGGCGCCGGGTTTGTAGGCGCCGTGGACGTTGCCGAAGGTGGCGGCAAACAGGAACCGGCCCAGCGGTTGGAGGGTTTCATAGACGGTGAGCATGTCCTCCGTGGTGGTGTAGAGCTTGTCGGCAGGGGTGCCGGAGGTGTCGTGGCCATCCTCTTCGCCACCGACGACGCCGGCTTCCACCTCGAGGATGATGCCCAGCTCGGCACATTCCTTGAGGAGTTTTTTGGAAAGTTCCATGTTGTCGGCCAGTGGCAGTTCCGAGGCATCCAGCATGTGGCTTTGGAACAAGGGGCCCTTGCCCTCGGCGATGCGCTTGCGCGAGGCGTCAAGCAGCGGGCGCAGGAATGACTCAACCTTGCCGGGTTGGCAATGGTCGGTGTGCAGCGCGACGAGCACGTTGTATTTTTCCGCCAGCAAATGGGCGGCTTCAGCTAACACGATGGCGCCGAAGGCTTCATCGCCGACGCTGGAGCCGGAGGCGAACTTGCCGCCGCCGGTGGAAACCTGGATGATTCCGTCGGACTTGGCTTCGGAGAAGGCACGCAGCGCGCCGTTGATGGTGATGATAGAGGTGACGTTGACAGCCGGGTAAGCATAGCCGCCTTTTTGGGCGGCATCCAACATGGCACGGTATTGTGTGGGGGTGGCAATTGGCATAACGCGCTCTCCGTAACCAAGGTGCGGACTATCTGCAAGTCGGAATGCACAACAAAATGCAGGAATTTTTCCGGGATGGCATACTTGTGGCTTGCCAAGGTGTCGCCGGCAGGGTTTTCTACGGGGCAAAACAATGAGCGAACCCGAAACGATTTGTTGCAGGCCCACCCGCTGGTTCTTTTTTCGCGCGCTGGTGATGTTGCTGATGTTCAGCGTCTTTGCGGTGCTCTTTTTCATGGATGGAGCCACGGGCTATCGCAAGAAGAACGAGGTGTACTATCTGCACAAGGCTTTCCAAAAGGCCAATGAGACGTTTGCCAAAATGAATCAGGATGGCGCGCTCACCCCACAGGATTGGCAACGCTACGCTGCCAGCCAAGTCGTGGAGTTGCCCGCGGATCTCACGGTGTTACCCGCCGGCTTCGCCGTGCCCATGCCGTGGCCGGATGTTTTGCACGACTCTGAGCGCATGAAACCGCTGCAGTGGAATATCCTGTGGCGGGAATTCACCAAAACCCGCGGCATGGACGCCGATGCTCCGGAAGAACCTTTTGATGCCCGCAAAATCAAAGAACAGTGGGTCGTCTTCTGGGTCACTCTCAGCCTGGCCTGTACCGCTGCCTTTTTTCTGGTGCGCACCATGCGCCGCTCCATCTCCGCGGATGCCGAGGCCCTGACTGACCAGTTAGGCCGGC
>JBILFE010000123.1:0-7915 GCA_044351705.1 Luteolibacter sp.
ATAATCCGTGTAATCCTCTTCATCCGTGGTCATCTTCATCCCGCATTGCCATTCAGGCCCGCGAACCACGCGCAAATGTGCCAAATCATTTTCCACCTAGCTCAGGAACTGTGAGATTGGCACCCGCTCGTCAGTCCCAGGGGCAGCATTATGCTCACCGAAAGAAACTCTGCGATTTCCTCTGCTGGCTCCGCGCCTCCGCGTTTCGATCATCTTGTGAACATCTGTGCGTCAAAATGTGCCAATTCTTTTTTGAACCCGAAATCCGAAGTTCATTTCAAAAACATCCGATAGATTAACCACGGATTACACGGATTACACGGATTAAAATAGGTTTCATTTGCAACTTCTCCGAAGTTGCAAATGGTGAGAAAATCCAAACCAAAAAATCCGTGTAATCCGTGTAATCCGTGGTTTTCTTTCCCCATTGCAGGAATTCAACTTCGGTTTTCGGGTTGAATGTTCAATCCCAGAAATCCCAGGTTCCAATTGGAAGAAAAGATTTCCAACATCGAACATCGAACATCCAAGGATCAAGTAAAGAGAAACACATGACACTGAATTGTCACTTCTTCCATCCAGAAATGTATGCGCGGCTGATTCACGAACTCGTCTGAAACGTTGAAATGTGATCCCGATGCCACGGGTCATTGAGAAGCCATCGCCGCAATCCGCTCGACATAGCCAGCCCCGCACCGTATGAAACAGTCCAACAACAATCCAACCATGGTCATCGTTCCACCTGCGCGCCTTCCTGAAAAGCCCGCTGCGGTAATTCCGCACGCCGGGATCCTTTGCGTATTTCCATAAAACTAGCCAGAAGACGACCCGGAAAATCATTGGAATTTTGCGCGAACTGCCAGCCATTGGGCGGAGGCAGCTCAGGAATGCGTCAGTAAGACTCAAGATTGACGGCAAGGCCGGGTGCTGGCAGTTTGATGGCGGCACCTATGAGCAGAACAACGATTATCGCAATTCTATGCCTGCTTGCGCTATGTGCGGGTTGCGGCAGTCATTCCAAGATCAGGAAGCTGTCCGCGCCTTCAATCATTGTTGCCTTTGGCGACAGCCTGACATCCGGGACAGGCGCCAACCCGGAAGAGAACTACCCATCCGTGCTCTCGGCGATGACCGGCTTCAAGGTTGTCAACGCGGGCGTGGCCGGGGAAGACACCACTGCGGGTCTCAGCCGGCTTCCCACAGTTCTGAAGGACGAGCGGCCGGATCTCGTCATCCTCTGCCATGGTGGCAACGATATGTTGAGAGGGCAAAACGCAAACATCACCATCGCCAATCTCAACACCATGATTGAGATGGTCAAGGATGCGGGCGCGGACGTGATTTTGGTGGGCGTGCCAAAGCCTGCGCTGTTTCTCAAGCCCGCCGCGTTTTACCAGGAGATTGCATCCAAACATGGCATTCCCATCGAGGCAAAGACCCTTAGCAAGATCTTGTCGACGCCGGCGCTCACGAGTGATCCGGTGCATCCGAATGCCAGCGGGTACAAGCGGTTAGCCGAAGCAATCAAAACCTTGATCGGTGAAAGCCAGGGGAAATAACGGCATCCGGACGACGGAAAAAAACGGGTGTCGCGGAAAAATGGGTTGCGGGTTGGTGAAAGTCGGCTAAGATTCCCTCGACTGCTGTGTGCGTTCATTCTGGTTGCAGGCCCGAACCGATACGATAGAACCGGGGTCAGTCATTTTGCCAGATAGGTCACGCCCTCACGGGAAGACTGAAATACGCAAAACGATCCCACTTGTTGAGCATTAGGAACGTGGCTCATCGCTCCAAGAACGGCACAGCGGTTTTCTTCTTTTTCCAAGGATCGGGGTTGATTTTTCGCTGAAATCGCAGACCCTCATTGCTTTATGAAATCCTTTGGTGTCGCCGTTCTTGCCTGTTTAGCCGCTCCTGCGCTGGTTGTCCAGGCTGTGAGCAACGATCCGGCGGCGGCGACGACACCCGCGCAGACCGCGGCACCGCAGGCCGCGCTTTCGATTCCGGGCCTGATTGCGGATTTATCCAACGACAGCTTTGCCGTGCGGGAAGAGGCGAGTCAGAGGCTGTGGCAGCTCGGCGAGGCGGCCCGCGATGAGTTGAAATCGGCTGCGGGCGGAATGGATCCCGAAGTGGTCCACCGCGCCACCGAACTGCTGCATAAGATCGACCTGCACATCACCCCGGACACGGACCCGGCGGTCATTGCCTTGGTGGAGCGCTACGCCAAGGCCACGGATGATAGAAAAAAAATCCTGCTCAGCGAGATGCGCAAGAAACGTGCGTACCGCCAGATTCTCAAGCTGTACGCCGCCGAGGGCGATATGAAACTGCGGGCCTCGCTGCAATCCGTGGTGGCGGGGATCGCCGTTTTTGCGGCACGTGAACAACTGCTTGGAGGCGACGCCACGGGTGCCCGCGAGCTCCTGGAATTGGCACCGGCCGATGCCAGGGGCTTGATGGCGCTGGCCGCATTCCACCGCGCGCAAGGCACCCTTGAGGACGAGCTCCAACGAGCCAGAAAATCCAAGGCCAAAGGTGCCATGGCATGGCAACTCGCATTGCAGCGCGCGGCCGGCCGGCTCACTGAGGCGCATGCCGCCGCGATTGATGCGGGCGAACCGATGCTGGCCGCCACCATGGCCATGCTTGCCGGAAATCCGGTGCCATGGTTTGAGCATAACAACGCCAACCTCGCCGGCGTAAAACAAACCGCCGACACCTACACGCCGCTGGCGCTCAAGCGCTGGCAGGGCAAAGCCATTCTCAGGACGGATCTTGATCCCACATTCAAACTCCTCAACTCGCGTAACCAAGCCACCCGAGCGCTGGCCTTCAACTCGTTGTTTCTGCTGGGGGCGTCCGCCGCAGCGGAAGCGGCGCTGACCAAGTCCACCCCGCTGGAGGCCTTTGCCTACTTTGAGGCGTTGGAGCGCATTCCCGAAGCGCTTGCCGCCCTCGGTCTTGACCCGCAACAACCGGACTACGCCGCATGGGTCGCCACCCGGGTGGAACGACTCATCAAGGAACCCGACGACAGTGACCAGGCCACCATCGCACTGGCCACTATCGCCAGTTTTCTTGAAAACCGCGGTTTGCAGGAGGACCTGGCCAACGCCTTCGACAAGCCTCTCGCACACCTGGCCCAGAAAGACGTCAACGCCTTCACCAATTTTCTGGGCGCACTTTTTGGCGAGCATTCGGTTCGCACCGGTATTGTGGGTCCTCTGATGCGGGTGGGTACGGAGTGGGCGGGTGATGATGACGCGCGCTGGGATGAACTCGTGGTCGCTGCCTTTGGCGATAACGAGGAGAATCTAACCTGCTGGAAATGGCTGGCCGAACTCAAGCCGCAGGCCACCCGCAAGCAGCGCCTGGCGGCCATGTTTGCCCTCAGCGGCTATGGTGCTGACCCAGATCATCTGCGCGATACCTGGCTGGCTCTGGCCTGGGCTGCCATCACCAAGGCGGAACCTGCCAGGCGCCCGCTGCTGTGCAAGCACCTGAGCGCATTGATCGGGCGTAACGTCGATGTGGCCAATAGCTTGAAGATCCACGACATGAATCCACCGCTCGCACCCGGCGATGAATTGGATGGACTTTACCTGCTTGATCTCTCCGCCGCCGGGCGTTGGGACGAGGCGTCCCGGATTTTTCTCAAGCTTTTTTCCAGCAAGGACAAACTCACCGAAAACACCCGCCCCGACCTCCATGCCTATGCCGCCACCTGCCTGCGTCGCGCCGGTCATCCGGATGAAGCCGCCGTGCATGATGTGTGGGTGGAAAAACTCGCACTCGGTGATGCCGCCACTTACCTGCGGATCGCCCATGGTTACGCCTTTGGTGGCGATTATGATCGCTGCTCGTTGTGGCGCGAGCGCGCCGCCCGCGAGGCTGAACCGGATAATGAAGAATATTCTAACATGCTAACCGTCCACGCTGCCGATTTGCTGCGTCGCGGGCAATGGAAACCGGCGGCGGCGACGGCGGAAGCGCTGGCCCAGATCTACAGCGGCAGCAACTTCGGCAGTGACTCCACGTTGAGCTTGCTGCGCATGCGGCTACAGGCGGATCTGTGCCATGCGTTGAGTCTGCTTGAAACCGACCGCGCGCGGGCGCTCGCCATGTTGGAAAAATGCCATGGCCTGCTGCCGTGCGATGGCGCGCTGGCCGACCACTTTTTTCCGGCGCTGCGCAAGGCCGGACTCGTCAAGCAACATGATGCTTGGTTTGAAATCACATGGAATCTTATCCAAGCCGTGGTCAAGCGCTATCCGGATTCCCACAATACCCGCAACACTGCGGCCTGGTTGGCCTGCCGCGCCTTGCGCCACTTGGATGAAGCCGCCGCCCACCTCAATAAAGTGCTCGCCACTCACCCGTATCAAGCCGCTTACCTCGATACCATGGCTGAGCTGCAATTTGCCCGCGGCAATCGCCAGCAAGCCATCGAATGGTCGGACAAGGCGATCAACTTCATGCCCGGCGACGATGATATCCGGCGTCAGCACCACCGCTTTGTCAACGATCCCTTTCCGGAGTGATGCAGGCATCGGCACGGCCACAACTGCGCCTGTTATGCTGATAGATGCGTTCGTGGCGGCTCATTTGAGTTGAAAGTCGCGCAAGCTGCGCACCGGCGCGGCGCCCGGCTCGATGAGCGCGGCCTCGAGTTGATATTGTGAGACAATCCGCGCGGCCTCCACTTGTATTTGCAGATCGTCTGGGGTCGCGGCTCGAGCCGGCCCCAGGACCAGCATGGAAAACACGGCAACGATTAATGCGTGGGTAAACGGCAGGTACATAGCGGGCTATCTATGTTAGAAAAGTTTGATCTGGTTGCACGGTTTTCCAGTTCATGGTTGTGATTGGTATGTTAGGATGGCTCTGAGCCGGCTTGTCGTCGCAAGCCGGGTTCTTCTCACAATCCCCGCCACCTGTCATGTCGGATAAACATCGGACAGGATTTCGCCTTGCGATCGGCCACCCCCGCACCACACACTGTTGCTGCGCGGCTTCAACCAGAAAACCGGGGTTGGTCATAATAGTTGGTTAGATCGACCACGGATTGATTGGTTCAGCCGCGCGCCGCAAGAGCATCGCACACCCATCACTCCCCCCCATGAACCATCAAGCAATCGAACGCAGGGATTTTCTCAAACGCCTCGCCACCAGCGGCGCTATCGCCGCCGCTGCGGGCATCCTGCCGGATTCCAGCAAGGCCGAGGCCACGCCCACCGCGGCCACGCCGCCGAAAAAGTTGCGGGTGGGTGTGATTGGTTGCGGCAACGTGGCCGGCAGTTATGTGCCGAATCTGGTCGCGTCCCGCGATATTCTTGAAATTGTTAGTTTTTGCGACATCATCCCGCAGCGGGCAGAGGCCTACGCCAAGCGCCATCAGGTGAAGGACTTCTACCCCGATGTGGATAAAATGTTGGCCGGAGTTGGCTTCGACCTGCTGGTCAACATCACCTCGATGCCGTCGCACTATGCCGTCAACAAGGCCGGCTTGCAGGCTGGCAAGCATGTGTGGAGCGAAAAACCGATGGCCTCCACGGTGGCGCAAGGCAGCGAGCTGTTAGATCTGGCCAAGGCCAAGGGCGTGCGGTTCTGGCAGGCCCCGGTGGTGGTCATCACGCCGCAGTTCCGGTTCATGGCGGAACAACTCGCCAGTGGCAAACTTGGCACCGCAGTGGCCGCTCACGGCACTTACGGCCACGGCGGCCCCGACTGGTCGGCGTGGTTCTATCAACAAGGCGGCGGCTGCCTGTATGACCTCGGCGTGTATAACATCACAACCCTGACGGGCCTGCTCGGACCGGTGAAGGAAGTGGTCGGCATGACCGGCATCGTCACCGCGACGCGGCGCTGTGCGGATCAAGGCGAGATCAAGGTGGAAGCGGATGACAACACCATGTTGCTCATGCGCCATGAGAGTGGCGCGCTGTCCCATGTGCAGACCGGATTTTGTTATTCCGAATTCGAACTGCCACCGGTCAACAAGGAGCCGGTGCAACCACACACCCTCAATATTATATGCACCAAAGGCAGCCTCCATCTGCAAGGCTGGGATTGGGGACCCCGTTGCGTGGATGTGGCCGGCCCCGGCAAAAACCGCCTCCAATCGATGTGCAAGGAAGATGCCCCGAGTTGGGCCGGCGGTGCGTCCTATGTCGCACGCTGCCTGGCGACCGGCGACCGCTGCCTGATCACCCCCGAGCACGCCTTGCACGTCCTCGACATCATGAATGCGTGCCACGAGTCGCAGCGCAGCGGCCGCCGGTTTGCCACCGCCACCAGCTTCCCCTGGCCGCTCATCCCGGCGGTGTGAGCGCGCGTTCTTCGCACACTGGTGACAGCGCGGAATCTTGGGATGCCGTGGACCAAGAGAAATCGTAACGACTCACCACGCCAGTGAGCCACGGCTCAAAGCAATTGCGCAAGGAAGGAAAGCGCTGGCACCCGTGTGGGTTGGCTGCGACTGAAGCAATCCGCCATCACGGGAGGCATGTTCATCACCACTTGGAAGGCATGCGCCGCGCCCGTGGCTTTTTGAAAATATTCAAGCGCGGGAGAGAGCCGCTCTGCGCCCGTCTTGGCCTCGACGAGGAACCACGGCTGACCGTCGTTAGCTATCAGAAAATCCACTTCCCGTTGCTGTTTGTCACGCAGGTAGTGCAACGAGAATTTGCCAAGTCCCATATCAGTCCAGCCTTCGACGGCCTTGAGAAGGTGGCAGGCCACCAGGGTTTCGAAGCGCCTGCCGGTATCGGCGATGCCCGACCAGTCGCGCAGATACCACTTGGGTTCTTTGCGCAGGGAGCTTGAGACATTGCGGTGCCAGGGCCTAACCAAAAACCCGACATGCAGCGCGCAAAGGGCCTCCACCCAGGCCTTGATGGTATTGGGTGCCACCCCTACATCGCGTGCCAAATTGGCCACCACCAATTGACCGCCGCTGCGTTCTTCGAGCATCTTGCCGGCAACTTCCAGCATGCCGAGTTCCTGAATGCGGGTCAGATCCCGGATATCCTCCTTATACAACTGGCTGTGACGCAGGGTCTGCCACCGCCGGGAAAACCGCTCGCTCGCCGCAAGCATCGGCTCGGGAAAACCGCCGAATTTCCACAACGCTTGCCAGACAGCATCGGCCAGCGGCGCGGGCTTCCTAACAATTTCAGCGCCGGGCAACTCCGTCGCCACCAATTCCGCGACCGAAAACGGATGCATGCGGAACAAAAAATACCTGCCCATGAGGCTGTCACCGCCACGACGGTAAGTATCCAAACGCGAGGAACCGGTCACCACCACCCGGCATTGCTTTTCATACAAGTCGAAGAATCCCTTGAGAAATTGCTTCCAGCGCGGGAACCTGTGCAATTCATCAAACACCAGCACCGGCGGCTCATCCACCAACACATCCAAGCCCGCCGCAGCCGCCACTTCCGTGGCTCCCGCCACGATCAGGCGCTTGTGGGCGGTCACGTCCCAAGCAAAATACACCGACCCTGCGGCACGGCAGGTGGTCGTCTTGCCCACCTGTCTGGGCCCAGCGACAAAGGCCATCTGTCGATGTCCTGCCAGATGTTCCGCCAGCATGCTGTCATAGACGCGTTGCATGCCGACCAAATTAACGTACTCTGCACAATGGTCAAGACTATTTTGCAGAGTGCGTTATTTTGGCAGGTTCTGGATTGCCACCGCCATACCCCGCTTGGCGCTGACCCGGCCTGCCATCCCGACCCACTTCGTGCCTTCGTGTCTTCCTGTTAGACTCATCCAAAATCAATCAGTGCCCTCAGTGGCATCAGTTCTTGGCAGTGGTTTTCTGCTTTCAGCTTTCTGCTTTCATCCCCCCACTTTCTCTTCCGTTTCCAATTTCATGCTTCAAATTTAGTGTTTCGTCTTCCGCTCC
>JBILFE010000212.1:0-6189 GCA_044351705.1 Luteolibacter sp.
CTGGGTAGCGATCAAACCGATGTTATTGAGGGCTGAAAGCCCGCCCCATGCAGCGTCGGTCAACGGATATGCCGGGCTTTCAGCCCTCGATTATCATGACGGCGCGTGGCCTTGGGCGTTGCCCAAGGCTGGTATAGGATGGGCCGTTGGCCCGGAATACTAAACCCAAAAACCTCGAAAATGTGCCCATACATTTCCCGCCGAGCTGAGATAATGTGTGATGACAATGTCGGCCAGCGGCGACTTCGGGCTCCTCCGTCTCGCGCGCGGGGAATTTGTCCAGGCGATGGATACTTTCCTCAAAGGCGGGCTGTGGACGGATGCAGCCTACGTTGCCGAGCGCGTACTCACTGCGGACGAATTGAAGGCGTATGTCGACGCGCATTCCATGGCTGCCAAACCCGCCCCCTCCCGCATGGCATACCTCCTCGGCCGCCGGCTTGTCCGGGAGGATCGCTACGCCGAGGCCGCCGGCTATTTGCCGCCACCCTACGCCAAAATGTTGGATAAATATGTGCAGGCCCTAACCGCCGGGGCCGATGCGGCGCTGCCCAAGCGGGAGCGCGCCTCTGGCTGGCTCACCGCCGCGTGGTTGGCACGCCATAATGGCATGGAGATGATGGGAACCGAGGCGGCCCCCGACGGGTTTGAATTTGGAGGCGATTTCGAAGACCCGGATATCGCCAAGCAGCGCCTCTCGGGCAAGTATGAGCGGCGAACCTATCAAAACGGGGATGAGACTGCGGTCGCCAAGCCCATGCTGCTCCCACCGACCAAGGCGGAATTGCAGCGCCTGGTCAAGAACAAGCCGGCACCGGATATCCGCTATCACTACCGGAGCATCGCGGCCGCGCTGGTGGTGAAAGGCGCGCGCTTGCTGGATGACAACACCGAAGAACTCGCCGACGCTCTGAACACCGCGGGCCTCTGGCTCAAGGATCGCGTTGCGAAACTCAGCGAGCGCATCTACCAAATGCTCGAACAGCGCTGCCCGAAAACGGACATCGGCAAGGCGGCGCTCGCCAAGCACTGGTTTGTGCAGGAAGCCGGCCCGTGGAACGATCTACAACAGGCAGCACATGATGCGTTGCAAAAGGAGTTGGGGATCGAGAAGCCGCAATAGAACATCGAACATCGAACATTGAATGGTGCGAACCAATGACCAATGACCAATGACCAATGACCAATGACCAATGACCAATGACCAATGACCAGTGGCCACTTGCGTCTTGTATTGCCCCCGCTCTGCCCGCACGCTCTCCCACCCTTCACCCCCATTCACTTGCCCATGCCCCTCAAAAATTACCTCGCCGCTCGCATCGCCGAAGTCGATGCGGCTTTGGATGGATTTCTGCCCAAAGCGAAACTGCGTCCGGCGACGCTGCATGCGGCGATGCGTTATTGTGTGTTTGCCGGCGGCAAGCGCTTGCGTCCGGTGCTGTGCCTGGCCGCGGCGGAAGCCTGCGGCGGCATGCCCGCCAATGCCCTGGCTGCCGCCTGCGCCGTCGAGTTGCTCCACACCTATTCGTTGGTGCACGATGACCTGCCGTGCATGGACGACGACGACCTGCGGCGCGGCCGCCCGACTTGTCACAAGGTGTATGGCGATGGCATGGCCGTGCTCTGCGGCGATGCCCTGCTCACCCACGCGTTTGCCGTGCTGGCCCAAACCCCGGTCACCAAGCGCTACGCCACCCGCGAATTCATCCTCGACCTCGCCACCGCCGGCGATAGCACCCACCTCATCGGCGGCCAAGTCATGGACCTCGAGGCTGAAGGAAAAAAACTAACACGCGGCGACCTCGTCCGCATCCACCAAGCCAAGACCGCCGCCTTGCTCACCACAAGCTTGCGCCTCGGCGCCATGTGCGCCAATGCCACACCCGCCAAACTCGCCGCCCTAACCGATTTTGGGCGCGCCCTCGGCCTGGCTTTCCAAGTCATTGACGACATCCTCGACGTCACCCAAACCACGGCGGTGTTAGGAAAAACCGCCGGCAAAGACCAGGCCGTCGACAAGGCCACCTATCCCGCCCTCCTCGGCCTGCCCGCCTCCCGCCGCGAAGCCGCCCGCCTCACCCGCGCCGCAAGTCTCGCGCTGGCCCCGCTCGGCACCAACGCCTGCCGACTCCAACAAATCGCCGACCACCTGCTGCAACGGGAGTACTGAGGAAATTGGGGAAGCACTAAATCCCAAGCATTATATTCTAAACGAAGAGGACAGGGCGGCGGATATTGCGGAATGGTCAACAAACCTTAAGTTGTTAGAGATCGGGCCGGCGTTTCATTTTGTGGCCATTTCCCCTGAATCTGGCGGGCTTCCCCAAATATGGCGTAGTTTCCCATTGACGCTACCAGATGTTGATTCACCTTCGGCGCGTTGCTCAGCGGTAACTTCTCCATTCCTGTCCCATGCGTTGCGTTCAATGCGGTTCCCTCAACGATAAAGTCCTCGATTCCCGATCATCGAAGGATGGGACGGCCATCCGTCGGCGGCGCGAGTGTTTGAGTTGCAATTACCGCTACACCACCTACGAGCAGATCGAGCGCACCGAGTTGCGCGTGATGAAGCGCAATGGCAGTCGCGAGGCCCTCAATCGCGAAAAAATCATGAGTGGCCTGGTCAAAGCCTGCGAGAAGCGACCGGTGCCGATGGATCGTCTGGATCGCGCGGTGGAGGAGATCCTAACGGAATTGCACAAGGATCACCTCACCGAAGTGCCCTCCTCCATCATTGGCACCAAAGTGATGGACAAGCTGCATCAGATTGATCCGGTGGCCTATGTCCGCTATGTTTCCGTGTACCGCCAGTTCGAAGACGTCAACGAGTTCATCCAGGAAATCCAAGCCCTGTCGCGCCGCGCCGCCCGTGACCACCTCCAGCGCCGCCTCTTCAAAGACTGACCCACCCACTCCCGCCCGCCTCAACAACCTAACGGATTCATTCTAACTACAAGGCCAGCACCCCGTGATTTCCTTCATCGGCAACCGCCCCGCACTCCAAATCGGACGCTATCAAGTCATCGATTACGACACCGCGTGGCTGGATGACGCGTTGCGGCGTGCGGCGCAGGCCGCGGATCACAAGGACTTCCCGTTCATCGAGGAGATCCGCAGTGGCATCGTGCAATACTTGGAAACCATGTGCCCGCTGCGTCTGCTCGAGCTTGACGACCTGTACACACGCTTGCGCAAGATGTTGGTCAAGATTGGCTGCGCACCCATCGCCGAGAAACTCGTGCCGCTGGCACCGCCGGTGACGGTTTCCCTGGTGCGTGCCGCGATGGATGCCGGCAATGGCTTCGAGCTGGCCTTTTACGAAACCTTGCGCGACACCCTCGCCGACCTCCGCAGTGCCGGCGCCGAGGAAATCCGCTTTGTCGGATTGCGCCAATGCGTCCTCATCCTGCGTGGCACCCAACACTGGAACAAGGCCTGCGATGTTTTGTTAGAAGAAATTCAAACCGCCATCCGCGCCTGGGACCACTCGCAACCCACTCTCGCCCGGCGCCTGCGGCTGCACCTTGAAGCCACGGTTTGAGGGGCGAAAGGCAAAATCTGACAATCGCGCGGGACTGCCGGATTTGTGAGGCTGGCTGACGGATTGGCAGTCTTGGCCCGTCTCCGATTTGTCAGACGGCCAATCATGGAGTATAGGGGAAAATCCGGCTAAGAATCCGGACCCATTCCCATGAACCCACCCCTATCACCCGCGCCTGCGTTTCACATCAACCGCCGGCGGTTCCTGCATGGTGCCTCCGCAGCCCTTGCGTTCTCCAGCCTGGGTGCCTATGGCATCGATCTGCTCAACCGCAAACCCAGACGGGTCGGTCTCATTGGCACCGGTTGGTACGGCAAGAGCGATCTGTGCCGTCTCATGCAAGTCGCCCCCATGGAGGTTGTGGCCTTGTGCGATGTGGACAAACATCTGCTCCAAGGCGCCGCGGATCTCATCGGCCAGCGCCAGAACTCAGACCGCAAACCCGGCCTGTTCGCGGACTATCGCGAGATGCTCAAGGCAACGGCGCCGGACATCGTGCTCATCGCCACACCCGATCACTGGCACGCCTTGCAGATGATCGCCGCCGTGGAGTCCGGTGCGGATGTTTATGTGCAAAAGCCCATCAGCGTGGACATCGCCGAGGGAGAGGCGATGCTCGCCGCCGCCCGCAAACACCAGCGCGTGGTCCAGGTGGGCACCCAGCGCAAAAGCACACCGCATTTGATCGATGCCAAGAAGCGCGTGGTCGATGCCGGGTTGTTAGGAAAAATCGGCCACGTCGACATGTGCTGTTATTTCGGCATGCGCGTCAATGGCAACCCGCCGCTACAGCCCGTGCCGGACTTTTTGGATTACGAGCTGTGGACCGGCCCCGCTCCGCTGCGGCCCTACGACGGGTTGCCGCACACCCGGTGGTGGCGCACCTTCATGGAATACGGCAACGGCATCGTCGGTGACATGTGCGTGCACATGCTCGACGCCGCGCGCTGGATGCTCAACCTCGGTTGGCCCCAGCGCGTCAGTTCCAGCGGCGGTATCTTTGTCCAGAAGGGCGGCAAGTCCAACATTTCAGACACCCAGACGGCCATCTTCGAATACCCGGACCTAACTGTCACGTGGCAGCACCGCTCCTGGGGAGTTGCGCCTGACCCGGATTACCCATGGGCGCTCTTCATCCACGGTGACAAGGGCGTGCTCAAGGCCAGCACCCAGTACGCGGATTTCATCCCTCACGACAAACAAGCCAAACCCATCCACTTCGACTGTCTATTTGAAAAGGAGAAATTCCCGCTGGATGTGACCGAGCTGGGCATCGAGCTCAATGCCGCGCCAGCCACCCGCCTGCACATGCTCGATTTCCTCGCCGCCATCGACCAGCGCAGCCGCCCGATTGCCGATATCGAACAAGGCCACATCTCAACGGCAAGTTGCATCCTGGCCAACCTTGCCATGCAAGTCGGACGCACACTCACCTACGATCCACAAACCCGGCTCATCACCGGCGATAGCGAAGCCTCCAAGCTGCTGCGCCGGCCCTACCGTCAGCCGTGGCAACGGCCGGAGTGGTGACGCGGGTGCGATGCGATTCATTTTGCAGTTGCCTGGAGTGCTCATCTATCTAAAATAACGGCATGACCGCACGTGTTACTGGCCAGTCATGGTCGACGGACCTTCCCGCCCACGTGGTCGTTGCGCTTGTGGAACTGATTGCCGCCGCGCAGAGATCGTTTGGTGACAACTTGCGTTCCATGGTGATGTTCGGCAGTGGCGCGGAAGGCCGCTTGCGGGTGACCTCCGATGTGAATTTGCTCATCATCCTGAAGCGCTTTGATCAGGCCCAGGTCGACCCATTCCGCGATCCCATGCGGGTCGCCCACGCGGCGGCCCGGGTGACCGCAATGTTTGTGTTAGATACGGAGCTGGATGATGCCAACGACGCGTTTGCGGTGAAATTCTCCGACATCGTGCGCCGCCACCGCCTCCTGTGCGGCGCAAACCTGCTGGAGCGGCTCGAGTCCACGCGGGCAGTGAAAATCCAGCGTCTCAGCCAGGTGCTGCTCAACACCCTGCTGCGGCTGCGCGAGCGCTATGCCTTGGTCAGCCTCAGGGAACAACAGTTGACGCTGACCATCGCCGACATGGCCGGCCCCCTGCGGGCTGCCGCCGCCACCTTGTTGGAACTGGAGGGCAACACCGCCAGTTCCGCCCGGCAAGCACTGCAGACCCTTGCCCGCGACCACGGCGCACAAGCTTGGTTAGACGCCCTGGATCTCGTTTCGCAAGCGCGCGAAAACCGCTCACTGCCGCCGGGCAAGGCGGCTGAGGTCATGTTCGCGCTCATGGAAATATGCGACCTTCTGCGCCAACGCCTAAACCAGCTCGCCTGATATGTTTCCCTTCGATTTGTGCGGCCCGGATTTCCTCGTCTTGTTCCTGCTGCTGGCCGCTGGGGCCGCCGGGCTGGCCTGGCATCTGCGCCGGCAGGGGGATCCCGGACTTATCGCTGCCGGGCAGCTTGATGACCCATATCTGCTGGCGTTTCTGCGCGGCGGCCGCCGCCACCTGCTGCGCGTGGCGGTGCTATCGTTGATCGATCGCGAACTGCTCCAATTCAAAGCCGAGGTCTTGCGCACCCCGGGCGTCAACTGCCTCAACAAGTCACCGCGCCCGTTGGACCAAGCGATCCT
>JBILFE010000274.1:0-5410 GCA_044351705.1 Luteolibacter sp.
ACCCCACCCACCGCGACATATCCATGGTCCGATCGGACCATGGATTTGTCGCGATGGCGCGCGCGACTCAATGCCACGCGATGCTTGACAACTGCGGGGGGGGATTGGGCCGGGATGAGGCTATGGCCAGAGGGCCGCAAGCTGGAACACTGCGGCAAACAAGAGCAGCAGGACTCCGCCCAAGGCCAGCAACCGGTTGTAGGCGGGGCCTGGCGGCAGGGTCCACACACCGTGGAGAATCCGCCAACCTAACAAAACAACGGGAATTCCGGCGGCGGCCAGTGCGGCCTGGCCGATGCCGGTCCAGACCAGGCAGGCCACGGCGGCCAGCAGCAATTCGCAAGCAATGACGCGCACCGCCACGGCATGGCCGCAGCGCACGGCGAGGGTGCGTTTGCCGGTGGTGGCGTCTTCGGCGCGGTCGCGCAGGTTGTTGATGGAAATGAGGACTGCGGAGAGCAGGCCGATCTGCCAACCTAACAACCATGCCGCGCCCGGCCACACGCCGGTCTGGATGAAAACGGTGCCGGCCACTGCGATGAAGCCGAAGAACAAGATGACGAACAACTCGCCCATGCCGCGATAGGCCAGCGGAAACGGTCCGCCGGTGTAGCCGTATGCCAGAAACAATGAGGGCAGACCGATGGCAACCATCGGCCACCCGCGCGCCTGATAGAGCACCACCCCACATGCGAGCGCCAAGGTCAGGAATCCGATGGCCCAGGCATACACCGCGCGCGCCGAGAGCAGACCGGTGGCGGTGACCCGCATGGGACCGAGCCGGCGGGCGGTGTCGGCACCCTTGCCCGAATCAATGGCGTCGTTGAAAAAGTTGGTGGCGATTTGGATGGCGATGGCCCCGCCCAAGGTGCAGAGGGCGAGCCCGGGGTGGAAATTGCCGGTGAGTTTCCACGCCAACACGCAGCCGACCCACACCGGCACGATGGCGGCCGGCAGCGTCTTGGGACGTGCGGCTAGAAAACAGGCATGCAGGGTGGAGGCGGTCACGGACGGGAGTTCAGCAACAATGGGTCGAAAGATCGAGTTGTTAGATTTTTCGGGGGGGGGTGAGGTTCACTCGTTGGGGTCGAGTCTTCCGTAGGCGCGTTGGTGACAACGCGGGGGTGATGGAGATGCTTGGGAGCCGTCGGGGTTTTGCCGCCCGCATTCTATCGAATTCGCGTACGGGCAGGAGCGAAGACATTCTTCCGCCCTGCATTTGGCGCTTGGCATGGCGGCTGGGCCCGCTAGCGTGCGGCGCATGGAGGCATATGGATTGGACCTTGCGATCATCGGCGCGTATTTTGCGGTGATCGTGTGGATTGGGGTGTATTTCAGCCGCCGCAGCGGCAGCGTGGCGGATTTTGCGCTGGGTGGGCGCTCGATTCCGTGGTGGGCGGTGCTGGCCTCCATCCTGGCTTCGGAGATCAGCGCGGGCACGTTTTTCGGCACACCGGGCGAAGGCTTCCGCTTGCGCAATTACACTTATGCCCAGTTGATGGTTGGCTATCTGTTAGCCAGGCTGGTGGTCAGCGCGGTGTTCATTCCGGCGTATTACAAACACAACGTGGTGAGCATTTATGAGTTCCTTGAGATCCGCTTCGGCCCGCGCACCCGGCGCATGGCCAGCGCGATTTTCCTACTCACGCGCTCACTGGCCAGTGGCTCGCGGCTGTGGGTGCCCACCTTGTTGTTGGTGGTGATTTGGAACCAGACGCACCGTGGCCATCCGCTGGGCAATTGGGAGCAATTCTGGTTCACCGGCGCGGCCTTGGTGCTCATCAGCCTGCTCACCGCAGCGTACACGGCCGTGGGCGGGATCAAGGCTGTGATTTGGACCGACGTGTTGCAGATTGCGGTGTTGTTTGGGGCGCTGGGGTTTTCGGTGTGGTATTTGTTAGGTCACATTCCCGGCGGGTGGGAGGGTGCCAAGCAGCATCTCACCGCGCCTGACGATCTGCGGTTGTGGCAATGGGAGGGGGACACCCCCGCAGACACCGCGTGGGGAAAAACCAAGAGCGTGTTGGAAACCGAATTCACGGTGTGGGCGGCGTTGTTTGGATCGTTGTTTGTCACGCTGGCCACCCATGGCACGGACCAGGACATGGTGCAGCGGATGCTCACCGCCAAAAACAAACGTCAAAGCGCGGTGGCCACCATTCTATCAGGCTTGGCGGACATACCGGTGACGTTCGCCGTCCTAACCATCGGGATACTGCTCGCGGTGTATTACGGGCATGTGGTGAGTGATCCGCAATTGCCGCTGGCGGCCGGCAAGCCCGACAGCACGCGGATTTTCCCGTATTTTGTGGTGGATGTGATGCCTGGCGGCTTGCGTGGGTTGGTGGTGGCCGGGGTGTTGGCGACCACCATGGGCTCGCTGGGCACGGCGATGAACTCGCTGGCGACGAGTTACTCGCGGGATTTCCACTTCCGCTGGTTTGGCACGCCCAACGACGACCGCCAGCGCGTGCGCATCATCAAGCTCAGCACGGTGGGTTTCACACTGGTGCTGATATGTGTCGGGCTGGCCACGGCGTTTGTGAAGGCCTGCCATCCCGGGCTTAGCATCATCGGGATCATTCTCGGCAGTTTTGGCTACACCTATGGATCATTGTTAGGTATTTTCATGGTTGGCTTGTTCACCCGGCAGCGCGGCTGCGAGAACGGCAATATCATCGCCATGGTGGCGGGGATGCTGGCGGTGGCCGTGTTGAGCAACCTGCCCAATGACATCGCGGTGATGTTCACCGGCCACGGACTCTATGAAAATCCGGGTTGGTTACCCGTCATTGAATTCCCGTGGCGGATCATGGCCGGCACGCTGGTCACCGCTGGCGTGGCGCTGTGTTTCCGCACGCGGGCTCCGGAAACAGCCTCGCAAGGGTTTGTTAGTTGATGAATTGCCAATCGAATTATTGGCGCCGCGGTGATTGCCGGCAGGTGGTGCCCCATTGTTGGGCCCATGCGGCGGGCAGGCGGACGGGTTTGCCCTCCGGCATTTTGATCACAGCAAGTGCCTGACGTGCGGTGATGAGGGTCTGGCCATCGCTTTCACGGATCATTTCAAAGGCGCACCAAAAGCGGGCACGCGAGATTTCATCGAGGCGGCCGCGGATCAGCAACCAATCGCCGAGGATCGCCGGGCGCTTGTAATCGACCTCGGTGCGGGTGACCACCGGGTATTCGCGGGTTTGCGCCATGGCCCTGAGATTCATCCCCATGAGGCCGGCGAGGCGGGTGCGGCAGGTTTCGATCATTCGCAGATAAGCGAGGTTATGAACGACACCGCCGCAATCGGTGTCGAAAAACATCACTTCTTCACGGGTTTCAAGATGAGGAGGAGTGCTTGGCATGCGCGCAGCATGGGGCATGTTGACGCATTCCGCAATGTCGGCTTGACATCAGCAAGCGGTATTTCACTGTGTCGTCAAGATGATGAAGCTGATGGGATTTCCACACCTGATGGGAATGGCTGCGGTGCTGCTGGCAGCAGCGCCGTTGCGGGCGGGATCGTTCGACGCGACCAGCGGTCCGTTCGTGGCTCCGGCGAATGTGCCGGTGCCATTCCGGCGCGACCGGCTGCCACTGGATGCGGATACCATGACGTTTTTATCCGAACAACTCAGCCAGTTGGCAAATGCACAGGGCGGCGCGAGTTCCGAGAAGCGCCGCACGGTGGCCCAACTGCTGGCACTCGCCCTTGCCGTGCAACCGGCAAATCAGGAAGCCCGCAGGATTTTGGATAAATTCAGCGACAACAAGCAAAAGGCCTGGGGGGAACAAAGCCAGCTTGCAGCCGCCAGCGCTGAAGTTTGGAAAATCCACGGCTGGCTGGAAACTCCTGCGGCAGGCGAGGCCGGCCACGCGCTGGCCGCCTGTCTGGGTGATGTGATGGCCCATGTGGATCCGCGCCACCCACGGGCGGACGATCTGCGCAAAGCCGGGGAACAAGGCGCATGGTCCGGATGGGTCCAGCCGCTCGCCGCGTTCCATAAACCCGAGGAAGTCGCCGTCAAAATCGATCCGCCTGACAAGCGCATGGTGCCACTCCCCATGCCAGCACCCAAGCCGGATGGCCCCATTTTGCTCGCCACGGCGGTGGTCAACACCCCGCTCTGGACCTATGACAGCGCCATCAAATCCACGGTGCTGCGCTCGGTGCCAATCCGCATGCAGGCAAAGCTCAAGGATGACCACGCAAAGACCGACCCCCTATCATGCTTTTTGGAATCCACCGGAAACACGCCCCCTTCTAACACCTACGTTGCCAAATTCTCCGCTAGCAATTTGATCAAGGCTCTGGAACATGAACGTGGCAAGGTGCCCGCCGGAGTCGCGGTGGGATTGGTTTGTGGAGTCAATGCGGACTATCTCATCGAGCGCAACCGCAACGCCATCTCCGGAGCGGCTGCGGTCCTCACCAATGCGGCCATTTCGGGTTGCGAACCGAGCGCCACCATTATTGGTGAAATCGAGGCGGATGGCTCCTTCAAGCTGCCACCGCGGTTTTGGGAGAAACTCCGCGCGCTGTCCGATGGCCCGGGCGGACGCCTGGTGCTGCCGATGGAAGCGGATAGTTACCTGCTTTCCGTGCTGGCTCTTGAAGATCCGGAGTTTTTCTTCAAATATGAAGTCCTGCTCGCTTCCAACATCAAGGAACTTATCGCCCGCTCCGCCAAGACTCCCGAGCCCGAATTGGCGCAAGTCTCCGCCAAGTTTCTGGAAATCCGCTCCAAGCTCGGCTCTCAATCCGCCCCGGTGTACGCCGCCAACCGGTTTGTCCGCCAACGGCTTGATGACATCGCCAAGGGCAGCTCATTCCATGCCTCCGCCCGCATGCTGGCCATTCAGGGCGGCGGCAACCGACCGTCCCTGCTGCCCCGCAACCTGCTGGCCTGCGAACTGCGCAAGGCCATCAAGCCCATGGAATGGATTCCCAGATATCCGGTCAATGGCACCTATGACAGTGTCTCCAAAACCACCAAATATCCGCCGCTCCCCAATATCAAAAACCTCAACGACAGCTATGAGGCCTGCAACAAGGAACTCAATCGCCTCGGCCGCTACGTGGAGATGCGCGACCGCGACATCCTTGTCCAGTGCCGTGACCTTATCAACACCATCCGAATCCTCTCGCGCGCCCTGCGCGGACGCCCGGACCCTTATACCTATCAAGTTCCCTATCGCGACGAATTCAACGCTCTGGCCCGCGCCTATCAGGTAACTCTGGACAAGCTCAATCAGACCGCCATTGACGAGAGCTGGCGCTAAAATCGGCAAGATGCTTGCGCGGAAGGCCAGCCATCGATTAGAGAAAATTATTTCCGCTAATAACAATTAGCCCTTGCGGAAAGTCATTTGTGGGCTTTAGTAAGCCCGTCGTCGGCGGAATCCGCAAGCTGCGGTT
>JBILFE010000125.1:0-7857 GCA_044351705.1 Luteolibacter sp.
AACAGTGACCGCGGCGACCCCATTTACAGCATGGGGGATGGCATCGTCACCTTCGCCTACAACGTCAGGGGTGGCTGGGGAAATGTGGTCATCATCCGCCATGCTTACCGCGATCCCACCTCAAACCGCGTGCAGTTCTGTGATTCCCTTTACGGACATCTGCTCACGATCATGGCTTCAGTGGGCCAGCGGGTCAGTCGCGGCCAACAGATCGGCACCCTTGGCGACAACAACGGCATGTACCCGGCCCACCTCCATTTTGAGGTCCGACACGATATCAACATAGGCATGCAGCGCAACAACGTCCCCACCGATACCAACCACTGGGCGGACCCATCCTCTTTCATCACCAAATTCCGCCGCCTCAACCGCGAATGGCGCTCCGCAGCGGTGCCTACCGGGACCTATCAGGAATACTGCGGCTACCGCGGGCTCTAACCGCCCCGCCTACTTCTCGTCGTCGGCCGCTTTCTCCTCATCGGCCGCCTTCTCGCCATCGGCCGCCTTTTTATCCGTCTTCTTTTCCGCTTTCTCGACGGTCGGCGCCGGAGCGGCGGCGGTCTTGGCGCCCCCTTCCTGATAATTCAGCAGATCCTTGTACTCCGGTGGCAGCGCCGACCCCCCACCTAACAAAAATTGATAAAACTTGGCCATGGAGGACGCTTCAAGCAGGCGGAAATAGCCCTGGGTGTTTTTGTTTTGATCGGGGGTTCCCCACAGTTTCATGGCCAGTTGGACATCCGGATTGGCCTTGTGAATGCGCAGGATGTTGAGCGCCGCTTGGCGCGTGATTTCTTCCGAAGCCCCGGAATCCGCGGTGATGGCGGTATTATAGGCATTGAGGGCGGCAGAGGGCTTGTTCAAGCCTTCCAAGGCCAAACCCTGACAATAACCAATCTGGGCGCGCAGGAAATTCGGCAGGTGTTCGTTGACCCGCTCCTTGGCAAGGGCATCGATGCGCTGCCAGCTCTTGGTGCGCACCGCATCCCAGAAAACATATAGATCCACTTGGCGCTGCTGGCTTTCCCGAGTCAACGGATCTTTGATGAAGCGCTGCATCCCTGCCGACAGCCCCTCCAGATCACCCAGCCTGCGCATGCATTCCAATTCATAATACGCGGCCAGCGCAGAATGGTTGCCGGGCATCGCCTCCATCGACTTGTAGCGGGTCTTGACCGCCGCAAATTTCTTCTTGGCCTCATCGTATTTGCGGGCTTGGTACAAATCCATGGCCTGCGCGAATTCCTTCGGCTCAATCAGATAGATCGACTTCGCCTTGGCGATTCGCATATCGAAGCTATCAATCGACACTGGCGCTTCCCGGTAGCGGATTTCGCCCTTGGTGGCGGCAATGATCCAAATGTCTTTGACGGTATCCGCATCGATGATCAGCAAGGCTTGCGCACCAAATGGCCTCGGCCCTTCCTCCGCGCCGGGCTCTGGCACCGTGGCGGGCTCGTCCCCGTCGAAGCCGGGGGTTTGGGCGCCGCAGATCAGGACGCTGAGCGGAAAGAGCGCTAGGAAAAGGAACTTTCTCATGACTGTGTTTGTTAGAGATGAATGGATGGTGACAGGTTATTTGCTGCGGCCGGCGGCCTTGTCCGCCTTCTGCTTGGCTAGCGACTTGATGCTTGGATCGGACTCATATTTTTTGACGAGTTGTTCCACATCCTTGCACAGCCCGAGTTCTTCCTCGGTCATCTTGGATTTGAATTCGGGACGATACACCGCCTCCATATATTTGGCCCCGCCGTTGTATGCGCCCTGACGGTCGGCCTCCTTGTCCGTGCCGTTGCCAGGCAGGTTGCGCTGCCAGGAAAGTTCCATCCAGCTTTTGATGGCAGGGGCGGAGATTTTGACAAAGCCCATCTGGGCGGCCCAGACCTTGACGTACATCGCGATGGCGTCATTGACCTCGCCGCGTTCCTGATAGGACCTGGCCAGCAGCAAGCTCACCTGTGCCGTGTACTTGCTGAACCCCGACTTCTCACGATCCAGATAGCGCTTGGCACTCTCGGCCGCTTTGACGAAATCCCCCTTGCTGAATTGCGCTTCAACCATGCGGTAGAGCGAGTTTTCCCGTTCGGCCTTGTCCTGCGAGTCGCTCAGCACGCGTTCAAAATCCGCAATGGCTTTGTCCAGATCCGCCGGGGTGGTGGAACGGCCATACACATCCCCGCGCCCGAACAGCGCCGCAAACAGATAGGATTGATCCGTCCGGCTGATCACTTCATCGTAGTATGGCAGCGCCTCGCGCGGCGACGAGGTCTTGCTGCGCACGTAGTCACCGACTTTGACCAGGATGTAGTTGGTTAGATCCTTGGGCGTGAATTCGGTTTTAAGCTCCTGGAAAAGCACCTTGATCATGGCGCTGGCCTTGGTCTTTGCCGCCTCATCATCCGACTTCTTGGCGATGTCCTCAAACACCCCGATGATGGCGACACGCAGCAGCGCCCGACCCGCCTTGTCACTGGCACGGATGCCCGGAAATTCATAGTAATGCACCTTGAGTTCCTCCGGCGTATGCTTGGTCAGGTACACTTCGGTGTACGAATTGATGGCGGCTTCGAGGCTGGCATTCTGACCTGAAGTGGCCATTTCGCTGATCACATCGCGCAAGCGGTTGAGGGCTTCCTCGCCGCGTCCCACGGAGTCAAGCGCGGCGACCTGGGCGACCGCCACCTGGGCTTTGTAAGGAGAATCCTTGCTGTATTCCTTCCAGAATTTATCGGCGAAGGGGACCGCATCCTTGAGGCGCGGGTTTTTTTCCTTGTCGCTCTTCTTCTGTTCGCCAAGCAGCGCGACGAGGTAGTAGAGGGCCTCGGCTGAGACACTGTCAGTTTCGCGCTTTTCAGACAGCGCAAGGGCGGCGAGGTAGGACTTTTCCGCGCCTTCCTTGTTCTTCAGCGATTGCTGGACATTGCCCATCAGATTCAACGCCATTTCCATGACCTCAGCATTGGGGAATTCCGTTTCCAAACGGGTGAGTTTTTCCAGGGCCGGCTCGTATTCATTTTCCGCGTAATGACAGTTGGCGCGGTCATACAGCGCAAACGGGAAAAACACATTCGCCTTGGGATCCGGGTATTTGACGAAAAACTCGTCGAGCAACTTCGCCGACTTCGTCCAAAACTGCAGCCGCGAAAGATTCGAGGCCTGGAAATACAACGCAGCCTCGGCGAACTGGCTCTTCGGATAGGATTCCACGTGTTGGTCGAGCAGCGGTTGCGCCACATCAAACTTGCCGGTGTAATAGTATGAGCCACCCAGCACATGCAGGCAGATGTCATGCTCCAGGGAGCCTTTCTCCAGGGAATCTATCATGACGGAAGCCACCTCGATACAGGTCTCATATTCGCCTTCATAAAAAAGCGAGGAAAGCATCATCCGGCGCACCGCCGGAACATACTTCGAGGTCGGGAAAAGTTTGAGGAACTGACGGCCGTTTTTCTCAGTGGCCATGACTTCACCGATCAGGGAACTGGTGCGAATCAAGTTGTAGAGGTTGTCTTCGTGCTTCGCTGACTTCGGAAAATACAGCACCAGTTGCTCATAGGCGGCATAGGCCCCGCGGACATTGCCATTCTTTTCATGCAGATAGGCGGCGGCTGACAGCTTGGAGACTTCCGGCGGTTTCGAACTGCGGCGCTCGGTCTCAAGGACTTTGAGGTTGTCCACCAGCTTTTGGGTCATGATCAGGCGCCCGCAATCCTTGATGCCGCGCCGCACGCTCAATGCCGTCACCCGCACCTGGGTATCATCGATCATGGCTTCGGTCGCCGGTATCAATTGGTATAGCAGCATCGCCGCCCGCTGCATATCGGCGGCAATGGCATCGGCCGCCAGTTTCATGAAAAGATTGACGAAATCCGCCATTTCAAACGGCTCGGCGGTGATGTCACCGCGATTCTTGAGGACGAAATCCAGAAGTGCCTTCTCGTCGTTTTTTTCAATGACGGCACCCACCAGCGCCTGGAATCCGGCCACAATGCCGGCATCCGGCGTGGGAAAGCGCTCCTTGTTTTTAATGGCGATTTCGAGGTTTTCATTGCCGTCGGGGATTTTCCCCAGCTTGTAGTAGGCTATGCACATGTTGATGTAAAATGATCCCTGCGAATACGGGTCCAAATTCTTGTCGCGCTCTGCCAGGAACTTCTTGAATTGGCGGATGGCCAGGCTCCAGTCTTCCGCGCCGATCGCCGCCTCGCCCCACCTGAGGAGTGCCCGCTTGTTGTAGACGTTGGTGCCGGCACCGGCCTTGCCCGCGTTGTTGGGGAAATCCCGGTAGCAGATCTCAAACGATTTCATCGCCTCCGGCCATTTCTTGAGCTTCATCTCGCAAATGCCCTTGCGGTAATAAATCACTCCGAATTGCGGACCAAACAACTCCTGCGGGTTGTTCTTGCCAAAGCGTTCCACCGCCCGCGTTAACATCGCCAGGGCCTCCTCCCATTTTTCCGCCTTCATGGCCAGCAGCGACTTGTTGACCATCGAACCAAGGTCATCATCCTGCGCGGCCGCAGGCATGCTGACAACCATCGACAGGGCTAACAAACCTCCCAGCATGGAGGCAACGGTGCGGGTGGGATTCATGGCATTGGGGGGGTAATTGGGTGAATGGGCTGCTTAATACAGCAACGCCGCCGGGCTGAGCCCACATCCAGGGAACGACCGACGGCGGGAATTATTTAGGACAAAACGAAAATACTCCGATGGGTGAGTCAGTCAACGAGGTCGGTGAAAGTTACGGATTGGATGCCCTTGTCAGCCAGGGCATTGAGCACGTCCACCACCCGTTGCTCGGTGGCGCCGCCGTCAACCCAAAGTTGCACCAGCGGTGTGCTGTTGGCGGAGCGGGCCGCGCTGGCATACATGTCAAGTTGCCCGGCTAACAGCGGCAGCGTGCGCGAACTCGCGTCCGAATCCAACACCTGCGAGGAGGATCCCACACCCACCGAAACCGCCCCGGCGGCATCCACCCGGATGAACATCGGCTCGATCGTCGGTTGCGCATCCCCCGGCATCGCGGCCGGCAGCTTCATGCCAAGGTCGGTCTCCCGGACTTGAATCGCCGAGGTCACCAGGAAGTAGATGAGCAGCAGGAAGGTGACGTCAATCAGCGATGAGATATCCAGCTCGGCTGAGATCTCCTCGACGGGATCATATTGTTTGTGGCGGGCCATGGTAAAAGGGTGGGGAGTCTTGAATTATTTGTAGCCACTTGGCGCGGCAGGATATACGGCGAACACCACCTGATCCACTCCCACACTCGCCGCCGCCTTGATCGCCGTGCGGCTGAATTTGAAAATGGCATCCTTGTCCCCGCGGAGATGCAGCTTCGTCGTGATCCCGAGCACATCATTCTTTTCCTTCGCTTTCTTCACCAGATCGGCGATCTCCACCTCGCTGGGAAGCACAATGTTGAAATCCTCGGCCCGATACGTGCCGTCTTCCCGAACGTTAATCACCACCCGCCCGCGGCCATCCACTTGATCCTTGCCCTTGGAGGCAACCGGCGGCCTGACGGCGGGGTCGGTCCTGACAATGACAGCCGTGGCATTGACCAGGAAAAACAGCAACAACAGGAAAACCATGTCGATCATGGGCGACATGTCGAGCGTGCATGGTTCCTCTGGTACGGCTGTTGCGGAATTGAGTTTGGAGGACATGGAGGTTTGAAAACGGGAGTTGCAATGCGAGTCAGTCAGGACGCCGGCCTATACGACGCGGCATCCTGCCGGGTTGCCAATGCCTCAAACGGCAAGACCCTCAGGAATCTTGGCATAAAGTGTGTCGGCATTGACCGTGGCAATGGTCGCATTGAGCATTTCCTCAGTCGCATGCACGCACTCGGCGGTCAGATTGGCGAATTTGCTCTTGAGAATGTAGAAAACAATGATGGTCGGAATGGCGTTGATAAGTCCCCACAGGGTGGTGAGCAGCGCAACGGAAATGTCACCGGCGAGCAGGCTGGGGTCCGCAGAACCCGAAACCTTGAGGGTTCCGAAGGCACCGACCATCCCGATAACCGTTCCGAGCAGACCCAACATCGGCGATGCCTGCGCAATAACCGATAGGAAATTGATCCAAGTCATGATCTTGCGGTTTTCGTTGACGGTGAAATCCGCCATCGCGTCTTCAACTTGGTCGCGGCCCAAATCCTCGGTACGGGTGGCATCGATGTTCGGCAGGGCATAAGCCACCATGCGACCGAGATACGACGGTTGCGTGGCGGCCAGCTCAATGGCGGAACGCACGCGGCAATGGGTCATGTGATCCATCAGGGCCAGACGCAGATCGTCCGGACAAAACTTGGCCTTGGTCAAGGTCATGAAGTTGTAGATGGCAAGGGCGATGAAGGCAATGATGGCCGCAAAGATGAAGATCATCGTCCAGCCCCCGTCAAGCACCCAGGCTTTGAGCATGGAGTCTTTCACCGGCGGCTTGCCAGCCCCTTGGGCCAACAAGGCCGGGGCGGTGATCAGTAGGGTGGTAACAACGGTGGCCGTGAGTTGTGCGGATCGATTGGCGAATTTTTGGATCATTGAGGTGATGGGTGCGGGTTGGGCGGGCGCGGATTCTGTTGATTCGGGAACGGGTGACAAGAACAATTTGCGATAATACGAAAATTCCCGATTTTTTCTTAGAGTATTTTTCTCCAACGCTCGAATGCGAGACGGATGCCAGCCGCCTTGTGCAGGGTTTCCTCGTATTCCTGTTGCGGATCGGAGTCCGCCACAATGCCGGCTCCGACTTGGTATATGAGCTTGCCGCCACTGCGGATGAGCGTGCGAATGGCGATGTTAAAGGAACTCTCACCATTGTACCCAAGCCAACCGAGCGCCCCACAATAAATTCCCCGAGGGGCGCCTTCCAACTCACGGATGATTTCCATCGCACGGAGCTTCGGCGCTCCCGTGATGCTGCCTCCTGGAAAACACGCCGCCAAGGCCTCCACCCCATCCACACCACTGCGCAGGGTCCCGCGAACCGTCGATACCAAATGATGCACCTGCGCCAAACTCTCCAGTTGCAGCATCCCCGCCACGGCCACCGAACCATATTCACAGACCTGCCCGAGATCATTGCGCAACAAGTCCGTAATCATCACCAACTCGGCAATCTCCTTGGCCGATGTCTGCAACTCATGCGCCGAACGACGGTCGTCTGCCGCGGCCGCACGGCGCGGCCGCGTCCCCTTGATCGGCCGCGTCTCAATCACCCGCCCAGACACCTTCAAAAATTGCTCCGGCGATGAACTCATCACCTCCCGCCCGTCAAGCGATAACCACGCCGCCATCGGTGCCGGTGACGCCTCCCGCAACACTTCATACAAGCCAAACAACGAACCGCCACCCACCGTCGCCTGGTATGCCTGGGATAGATTCACCTGATAGATATCCCCCGCCGCGATCCATTCCTTGATCCGCTCCACACCCGCAACAAAATCATCCCGGCTTGTTAGAGAGACGAACGACCCGACCTCCGGCGCGTCCCCGGCCGTCGGCTCCGGCCGCAGGCACTCGGACAGTCGGCCCACCTCCCACCAGACACCCTCGTCATGGCGATACACCAGCATTTCAGCATAATCACCAAACACAAAATCCCCCTCGTAATCCACCCAGCCGCAAAGCCCGCCTAACGGATATCCGGGCTCTGCCGCCAGCTTCGGCCCGTCAGCCAGGGCCTCCCGTAAAGTGGCCCGATCCGCGGCCGCATGCAGACTCCCGCGCATCACCCGCGCCGGCCGCGCCGCTATCACCGACACCACCCGCCGCGCTCCCGTCGGCAAATTCCCCGCACTGTCAAAGAACACCAAGCCCGGCAGGTGCCTCAAGCGGCCCGCCACCTCCACCG
>JBILFE010000126.1:0-7850 GCA_044351705.1 Luteolibacter sp.
CACCATGATTGAGCGTCACAGGTCCGGTTCCCAGTCCTTGTTCCGCATACAACAGGAAGAGTTGGCCGCCGTTGAGGATGGTGCCGCCGCTGTACGTGTTGATCTTGTTCTCAAGCCTCAGGATGCCCCAATTCCGGGTGTCGTCGGTCGCTCCGGGGCAGTTGAGTGTCAGGCTGCCCTTGCCGGAGATCAATCCCTTGATGAACAACCGTCCGCCGAGCCTCACATTCACCGTCGTATCAGCCGCCAGTTCGATCGGGATGGCAAACGGACTACCTTCCGCAGAAGTGTTCACATCGATCCGCGGCAGGCAACCGGTCTCGCTGTTGGTGACCAGCGCGAGGCGCTTGCCAGCCAAATTCAGCGCGAACTTTTCGTCGAAATTGAGCCGGTTGATTTGGAAACCATCCGGCAGGTCGTTAGTGACCGCATGGTTGCCGCCCCCGTTGAAATTGAGGATATAGTTCGGCCGCCCGGTGGGAACCGGCGCGGCGCCATCTGCCAGGTTGTTAGTCCATTTCGAGCCGTCGCTCCAATTGCCGGGTTCCGTCCTGCCCCAGGTGAATAGGTTAGGCTGGCTGCTCTTGATGACCGTCACGTCATAAACCTGCTTGGTACCATCCTGTGCGGTAACAGTGTAGGTCTGCGGTTTGCTGAAGTCCCGGGCGGTGCCGGATGGCGGCACGGCCGTGGCGAAAGGCGACAGTGTGAAGGTAGGGGCCAGCGCCTTCACGTCCGCGCCAGGTGGCGCATACACGGCAATCCGGTTGCCGGAGATGATGCCCGGGATTGGCCCCGGCAGCGCGAGGGTCAGCATTTCGTTGCCCTTGCTAACAGGTGCCTTGCCCACCGTCACGGTATAGGTTTTAGGGGAGCCATCCTTGCCGGTGACGGTATAGGTCTGCGGCTTGGTGAAATCCCTGGCGGTGCCCGACGCAGGTGCGATGGTGGCGTCGGCGGGCACGCTGATATTGGGTGCTAACGATGTGAGATCCGCAGCATGGGGCACCGTCACGCTGATGGCGGTTCCGCTGATGCTGCCAGGTGGCTGATCCGGGAAATTGAAAGTCCGGATCATATTGGCGGCGGCAACATACGGTTTGTCGTCCTTGATGGCCAACTCCGGCACATTGACGTTTTTGGCCGTGGGCGGCAGCTTGCCCGCCTTGGCGGGATCGATATACTTCGCGAGGTCGCGCATCGCGATGACCTGGTAGTTGTTATCTTTTAGATACTGCATCATCACCTTGAAGGTTGCGGGCTCAAGTCCGACCGCACCGTGCTCCATGTCCGGCACGCCATGGAAGGTGATCACGACAATGCGGCCTTGGGTGGCCTTTTGCACATAGCTTATGAAAGTCTCGATGCTTTGGCCATTCGTGACAGAAAATGACGGCACGTCAAACGGGTTGTCCACCGTCGGTCGATAGGGTCGCGAATGCCCGCCCCGTCCGAACGTGTAGCCGTTGGCGGTCAGCGCCGGATAGGTAGACGGATCCGAGTTGTAGAGCGGCCAGCAGAGCGTGGTCGGCTTGGGCACGTGGTTTGCCAGCATCTGGTCCTCCATGCTCAGGAAGCTATCCACCCCGCCCCAGTGGCCCACGGTATGGTTGCCGATTTCAAAGCCGTCCGCTTCCATGGCCTGCATCTGGCGATACGTGAGATACCAGTCCTTGCGGGTCTTGAACGAATCGAAATCGCAGACATAAAACGAGCCGCCGAATCCCAATGGCTTGAGGATCGGGGCCACCACGGTATAGCCGCTGGCGCAACCGTCGTCGAAGGTGAGGACGATCAGCTTATCCGGGATCGGCTTGCGCAGCACGCCGTTAGGATCGGGCTCGGCAGGTTGGGCGAATGCCGGCAGCGCGAGCGCGGCGAGCATGAGGGCTTTGGCGATTGGTAATTTCATGGGATAGTCGAGTGTGATATTCATTTGATAACTCCTGGGAGTGTGGATTGGAATTGATAGGTTCCGGAACCCACCGCGTAAACCGCCGCGGCATTTTCCATGCGCAGCAACTTCACGTCTTCCGCCTCCGCTGCGGACTTGCCGGATTCCGTCACTCCGGCCGCGTCCTTGGCCGGGACATATACGGTGGCGGTGGTGTTGGCGGGAATGGTGACCTCCATGGTGAGTTTGGCACCTTCCCGCTTCCAATTGCTGACGACGCGGCCGTGGATCGAATTGTAGCTGCAATTGACCCAGGTTAGGTCGCCGCCGACGGCCGGCTTGATAATGATCTTCTTGAATCCAGGCCCGGCTTCATCGGGGCGGATGCCGGCCAGCCCTTGATAGAACCAACCGCCGGGACTGATGAAGCAGGAGTGGATTTGAGACCAGGATCCGTTCCACTGTTCCCAGAAGGTGGTCGCGCCCTGGGACAGCATATACCCCCAGCCCGGGTAATCCTGTTGACTGATGATGGTGCCGGCCAGATCATTGCGCCCGGATTCCATGAGATACTGGAGCAGGAAATAGGTGCCCAGCATGCCGGTATCGAGATGCCCCTTGTTCTTCACCAGGATGCTATCTTCAAGCTGCTTCAAAACGGAGCCACGCATGGCGTCAGGGACAACGCCCTGCAACAACGGCATGGCCTGGCTCAACTGCCTGTCGCTGTCGTAAAGTCTTTCATTCTCCTTGTAGTAAGCCGTGTGGATGAGCGCCTTGAGTTCATTGGCCTTGTTCCGGTGGCGTTTCGCTTCCTCGGTCTGGCCAAGCACTACGGCCGACTTTGCCAACAAATCCGCGAGATACACGCGATAGCAGTTAACGAAAAGTTCGGTTCCTGGCGGGGCAGACATGCCGTTGCTGGGGGTGACCCAGTCGCATCCGCTGTCGCCGCCTTTCGGCTGCAAGCCGTTCCCGCTATAAAAGCTGTCAATATATTTGGCGGGATAACGCACCATCGCTGGATAGGCCCGTTCCAGGAGCCGCCGATCACCGTAGTAGAGGTAGGACTTCCAGGGCATCACGTCGACCATGCCGCCCCAGAGAAACCAGCAGCTCGGATCGGCATGGTTCGGCGGTGAATACTGGCCGGACTTGCCGGTGAGCGGATCCTGCGCGTCCAGCCAGTCGATGGCCCACTTGCCGTAAAAGGCTGCGGAGTCCATGTTCATGATATGCGATTCGATGCCGTTCTGACCATCTCCATAGCCCATTCGCTCGCGGTGCGGACAGTCCACCATGTAACCCCCGAGATTCAGACAGCGGAGCGTCCACAGATTGACCTGGTGGATGCGATTGAACAGGGCGCTGGAACACTCAAAGGCCCCGACCGGTTCAAGGTCCGATTCGATGAACAGCGCCTTGGCATCTCCAAGCGCCGGCTTGACCGGCAACCCTTGCACGATGACGTAGCGGAACCCGCAGTAGTTGAATTTGTTGCAAAATTCCTCGCCGGGCTTTCCGGCTGAGGTGAATTCGGTTTGCTGATTGTTGGTTTGGTAGTAGGCCGGTCCTTTGGCCGTTGCAATTTTCTTTGGTTCCATGGCTGGCTTGACCTTGCCCGCCGGTGTGTCATCGCCCTCGATGGTCTGGAACCTCTTGTCGGCATAATACATGGTCACTGTCTTGCCGGCTTCCAGTTGTGGCAGGCGCAGATGGAACCAGCCGCTCAGATTGGTGCCGAAATCAAACTCATACGTCTGGTCATCCAGGGCGATGCAGGCCACTGCTGGAATGACCTTGGTTATTCGGTTAGGGGGGCACGATTGTGCGGTCGCGATACCCGTTGGCCCGGTGTATTCCTCCACGGGTCGCCATCCGAAGCTTCTTTCCGGCGCAGCGGGGGCGTTGGTGCCTCCGACCTCATTCCAACCTGCGATCGCCAGGCGGGCATCGATTTTTTCGCGTCCCGTTCCGCACCATCCCCACGCGACTTCGGTATGGGTGCTGGAGGTGAAAGTCCATGAGGTATCCGTCCCGATAACCACCCTCTTCCCGGCCACTGTCATGTCGAGCTGCACGCGTGCGAGAGGTGCGATCTCCTTGGGAAAGAGCAAGCCCAAACCCAGCCATACGCCCACACAGTTAGAGCCCGGCCGCAGGAGCTTGCTGATGTCATAGGTGGTGTAGAGCGAGCGCTTGTCATAGACGGACACGGCGGGCGCAAGCACATCGTCGCTTACTTTCTTTCCATCGCCCGTTCGGGCGCGGCCGCAAGCGTGAACTCCTTGCGCAGCCAGGGCGACGTGTCGCCGCCCATCTTGACCCACTTCGCCTGCCAATCCTCAGGCTTCAACAAGCCCATCGTCCACCCGGCCGGCTTACTCCAGACCGATGGCTGGCCGTCGTTCAGCCACACACGCACTTTCCAGTGGCAGACTATCCGCGATTCCAGCGGCTTGCCCGCATACTCCACGTGGATGCTCTGGTCAGACGCCACCTTGCCGCTGTCCCACAAGTCGCCCTTATCCTTCTTCAGAAACTCTTCCGAACTCGCCACCAACACCTGATATGCACTCTGTTTAATTCCCCTTCCAGGTTGTGCGTTTCCAGTTTCAAATTTCCAGCTCAGGCGAGGCCTGAGTGCATCAATCCCCATCGGGTTCTCGCGATACTCGCACCGGAGCTGAACCAGAACGAGATCCGACTTCCACCACCCTGCATAAACAGAGGCCAATGACATCAGCAGAAAGGCCACAAACATAACTAATTTTTTCTTCATTTTGAATATTCGGCAGATCTGCTCCTCAATAATATTTTGAGTTGTTATTTAGTGTTCTCCATCAACGTGTTCATGGCTCTTCCCATTTCCACGCCAATTCGGAAGTAGCTTTCGCCACTGTAATTCCAATGATAAGCGCCCCCCGGACTCGGCGAGTTTTCCATATAGTCGAACGGCAACGTGTCTACCGTGGCGACATTGCCTGCGAATGCAGGATAGCGCTTGGGATCGGAGACTGCGGTCTGCGCCTCAATCAGCTTCATCGCCGTGGGTTCAGTCTTCGCCATGCCCATGCCCGTCGTCGCAACGACAATGGGCAGTTTAGGCGTCTTAAATTCAGCCCGAATGTCATTGATCAGATTGACCAGGTTCGTCTCATACTCGGCAGTGCTCTTCACGTTGATCCGATCATTCCACCCCTGGTGCCAGCCGAAGCCGATCAGCTCATAGCCCTGATCCTTATAGCCAGGATAGTATTTCTTCAAATCCTTAAGCACCATGTGAGTCTTTTCGATCATCAAGGAATAGTAGGGCCCGACCTTACCGCCGGAGCTGGGCGGACGAAAATCGCCGGCCAGCGATTTGCCGCCCCAGGCGGTTTTAATGATCAACACGGGATCGGCCAGGGTATCGCCGACCGTCAGCCCAAAACCGTATTCCGGCCCGACAGCCCCTGGCGATGCGCCAAACCCGGGGGTGAGCGGACCGTTCCTCACCTCGCCTGCCGGATCTGCCCCCTTCTGGTTCCAAAGGGAGATCCAGACATCCTTGCGCGGTGTGAATTCCGGCAGCGGCTTGCCCTGCTCTCTCGAGATGCGGCCCATCCCCGTGAGGAAATGGGGAAATTCAACCAGATGACCGTATCGAAGAGGATTATTCACGATGAGTCCCCTAATCGTTCCCAGACCGCCAACGATCGCTGGCGTTCTAAGCTCGCTGTCTGGATTACCGCCCCAGTCAACAGCGCCATGACCTTCCATGTTGGACTGACCCGCGAGGATGAACACCTTTAGTTTGCCATTGCCAGGCCGTGGGTCCACCGTCAGAATGCTCGCCGTCGAGCTGCTGGGCGCATTGACGAGATCGCCTATATACCTGGCCGTGATGCTGTGACGCCCCGCTGGCAGGTCCTTGATCTGGACGCTTGCCTGAAACGAGGAACTGAGTGGCTTGGTAGCAAGAGGAGGTAAATCATGGGTCACAAGCGATGCGCCTTGACCATAGCGAGAATCGTAATAACTGATGGGCGTCACTTCTTTGCCTTCATAGTCATAAAACAAAACTTGGCCCTTAGGTTTAACGCCAACAACCGTGGCGGTGAAGGTCAAGGGATCGCCAAACGCAGCATTCGTAAGACCATTGACCAGCGTGAGCGTCGTAGTGGTTGCAGGGCGCTTGTCAATCACCACCACGGAAAGTGGGGCAGACGTACTTGGCGCGTTATTAGCATCACCCTCATACCGAGCACTCACCAAGTGAGTCCCGCCTGACAACAGATCTGTCACAAGCTTTGCCTGAAGGGATTTGCTCATGACCTGGCTCTCCAGAGGGACAGCTCCGTCATAGAAGATCACTTTTCCACTCGGACTTTTCGCGTCTACCGTGGCGGTGAATGCGAGGCGATCGCCGAACAGCGACGCGTTCTTGCCAGCAGTCTGTTTGAGCGAAAGTGCAGTCGGTTTTCTCGGATCGAACCGCACGAGCTGAAACCCGTTCAAGGTGCCCATGAAATGGACACTGATTCCGCCCTCTTTTGAAGGCGTAATATTCTTGAAAACGACATAGTTTTCACCCTCGACCCACGTAGCGCCATTGAGGTTCTTGCCTGTACTCACGAGGGTATTGGTTCCCGCATCCGAAATGTTAGCGGTCGTGAACGACCCGCCCTTGTTCCTTCCGTAATCATCTTGCGAGGCGAGATAAAGGTCGTACTTGTTAAAGGGATCGAGTCCGCTAATATCCAAAGGGGTCTGGTTGCCCCCATTCCAGCCGCCGACAAGAAGGGCGAGCTTATTGCTTTTCCAGTCCTGGGCCATGCCAGTATCAGGGGTAACGTGAAAGCTCACCGATGTGCCTTTACCCTCGGAATTCTTCAAGCGATCGCGACTCCAACCAAAGCCATCGCTCCAGTGTACGCCAGGATAAGCACACGGCGCCACCCCAAGGTTTTCGGGATTCTCCCGCCCTTTCATGGCACTCAGAGGGTCTGGGATGTGTCCATGTCCACCGCAGTTGACGTTGACGACCTCGACACACTTCTCTGCCGCGACCCATTGGGCCGATCCAGAAAGCAATACGATAACAGCACAGGGTACGCCCAGCGGGCGAAGGATTTTTTTCATATCATTTTTCTCTTTTTACGGGTTGAAATAAACACGTTCCATGTCGGTCCATCCTTTTGCGCTAGGGAGTGAACATAAAGCATAAAAGAGGATAACGAAATATCCTTCACGTGCATGTCTCCGGAGTGCGGCCATTCCCAAAAACATAACCAATCGATTGTTCATAATTCTGACTCCTGAATTCTGGTTTCTGTCTACTGCTTCCTACTTCCGCACCTCATCCAGTGCAAATGCCATTCCAGGCAGCAGGCAGAGTAGGACAACGTAATATATATGTTTCATGAATGCTTCTTATATCTTGGTAACATGGTGATTCAATCTGGCACCGATGGTTTGCAAATTATTCAACAGGTTCATCACCGTTTGGATACTCCATTGACCATTTACGGAAGAGTTGACTGGAAACGATAGATTCCGGAATCCACGGCATAGACCGCCGCGCCGTTTTCCATGCGCAAGAACTTCGCGCCATCCGCCGCGGCCTGACCCGTCGCCGGCACAAAGACCGTCGCGCTGGTGTTGGCGGGGATCGTGACTTGCATGGTCAGTTTGGCACCCTCCTTCTTCCAGTTGCTGACGATGCGGCCGTGGATCGAATCGTAGCCGCACTTGACCCAGGTCAGATCGCCGACGATGGCAGGCTTGATGATGATCTTCTTGAATCCGGGCCCGCTTTCATCGGGACATATCCCGGCCAATCCCTGATAGAACCAACCGCCGGGGCTGAGGAAACAGGCGTGGATCTGGGACCAGTAGCCGTCCCACTGCTCGCCGAAGGTGGTCATGCCCTGCGATAGCAGATAGCCCCAACCCGGATAATCCTTCTGATTGG
>JBILFE010000191.1:0-6444 GCA_044351705.1 Luteolibacter sp.
GCTTCGGGGCGGATGGCACCGGCCTGCAGACCTTTGCGGGCAACAGCATGGCGCACTGGGGATGGCACAGTTTTCCGCTGCCGGATGGAGTTACCACCGACATGGTACCCGCCACCGGCGCGTTTGAGCAGCGCAATATCGACGGGAAAAGGAAGGGTGCCATCAATTCATGGATGTTCGACAACCCCCATATGATGAACCTCGGTCGTCTGCGTCTGGTGCGATCCGGCGGGCGCAACCTGGCACCGGGCGATCTCAAGGACTTGCACAGGACACTTGATTTGTGGACCGGCGTGCAGACGTCACGCTATCGGATAGAAGGCAGCGACGTCACGGTGGAAACCTCCGTGCATCCCAAACTGGACATGGTGGCGGTGCGGATTGAATCGCCACTTGTGGCCAGCGGCGATTTGGAGGTGGTCCTGGAGTTTGCCTATCCGAATCTCGACAAAGGTGGCCCGTGGGTTGGCGATTTCAAGCGCACTGAGGGACACGCTACCACTATAATCAGCAAGCAGATTCAGCGCCTTGATCTTGAACGCGTGGTTGATTCAACCCGATACCATGTGAGTCTTGCCGGTGCGGCGGGCTGTGTGATCGCTCAAGCTGAGGGAAAGAGTCATACGTATAAAGTGTCAGCACGCGGAGAGAAGATGCTGGCATTTGCCTGCGGCTTTGCCTCAAAGCCTCTGGCAGCCATGGCGTCATTCGATGAAACGAGGCGTGCCTGCGCCCAACGCTGGGAGACGTTCTGGCGGCATGGCGGGGCGATTGATCTATCCGGCAGCAAGGACCCGCGCTGGAAGGAATTGGAACGGCGCATCGTGCTATCCCAGTATCAGATGGCCGCGCAGTCCGCCGGCAGTTGGCCGCCGGCGGAGATCGGACTGTTAGGGTTGGACGACTGGCGCGGTCAGTTTCACATGGAAATGCTGTGGTGGCACCTCGCGCATTATGCCTTGTGGGATCGCTGGGAGATGGGGGACAAGGCGCTGGGCTGCTACCGGCAATTTATTCCAACCGCGCGTGAGCTGGCAACCCAGTTAAGTTCCAAGGGCTTGAAGTGGGGCAAGGAGTGCGGTCCCGAGGGACGCTCCGCGCCATGGGCCGGCAACCACGCGCTGTTGTGGAAACAACCGCATCCGGTCTTTTTCGCCGAATTGGAGTATCGCTTGAAGCCGACCCGTGCGACGCTCGAGAAGTGGGCCGGGATCGTCCAAGGAACCGCCGAGCAGATGGCCGACTGTCCCAAGCGGGACGCCAGGACCGGGACCTATTCGCTGGATCCGGCCATGCCGCCAAGCGAACAGGGGTTCACCAAAAATGACGTGTTCGATCTCGCATACTGGCGCTGGGCGCTGGACACGGCACAGCAATGGCGCGAGCGCATGGGCATGCCGCGCGATTCGCATTGGGACGAGGTGCGCGCCAATCTAGCACCTCTGCCGGTCGTCGATGGTCTCTTTGTCCATTCCACCGAATGGACCGACACCTACACCAAACGGAATTTCGAGCACCCTGACCCGATCGGTGTGTTTGGGATGTTGCCGCCGACTCCGGGCGTGGATGCGGCAATCGCCACGCGCACGGTCGCCAGGGTGTGGGCAACGTGGGATTGGAACCGGTGCTGGGGTTGGGACTTGCCCTGGATGGCGATGGCCGCCGCACGCACCGGCCAGCCCCAAATTGCCGTCGATGCCCTGCTCAAAAAATCTGCGCGCAACGACTACGATTTCCAAGGAATCAATACCGGCGGGCCCTGTCCCTATCTGCCCGGCAACGGCGGCCTGCTCTATGCCGTGGCCATGATGGCCGCAGGGTGGGATGGCGCACCGCAACGTCATGCTCCGGGCTTTCCCGATGACGGCAGTTGGGTGGTGAAATGGGAAGGCTTGAATATAGCTCCCTGATGCTGACCTAACATTCTATCATTCATCTCATGAAAACACGCATTCATCTGCTCCTCGGCGCCCTGCTGTTATTGACGCTGACTGCGGTGCCGGCCGCCGCGCGCAAACCGAACATTCTGCTCATTTATACGGATGACCACGGTTGGGCGGATCTGGGGGCCCAGGGGGTCAATGCGGATATCCGCACGCCCAACCTTGATCAACTCGCGCGCGACGGTGTCCGGTTTGCGCGCGGCTATGTGAGCGCTCCGCAGTGCGTGCCATCGCGTGCAGGCGTGATCACGGGGCGTTATCAGCAGAAGTTCGGTGTGGAGGATAATACCAAGGGGCCGCTGCCACTCGGGGAACTCACCATCGCCGAACGCTTGAAACCCGCAGGCTACGTCACGGGCATGGTCGGCAAGTGGCACCTCGACCACACCGAGACCAGAGGCGGTGGCACTGCCAAGAAGGCGGCCCGCATGATGCCGCCGCACATGCCGCAGGGTCAGGGCTTCGACGAATATTGGCGCGGCGAAATGCGGCGGTATTACGCCTCACACGATTTGAGCGGCAAGCCTTTCGCCGACGCCCCCCATCTTGTTAGTGATGATCGTTTCCGCGTTGTTGTGCAGACGGAGGCGGCCCTTGGCTACCTCGACCGGCGCGGGGCGAAACCGGAGCAACCGTGGTTTCTCTATCTCGCATGGTTCGCCCCCCACGTTCCGTTAGAATCACCGGAGCCTTGGTTTGCAAAAACCCCGGAAAATCTGCCGCTGCCGCGCCGCCAGGCGCTCGCGATGATTGCGGCGATGGACGACGGGCTTGGCCGGATCCGTGAAAAGCTGCGAGCGATGGGACAGGAACAAGACACGCTCATCGTTTTCATCGGCGACAATGGCGCGCCGCTCGGCAAGGCCTGGGACGGATCACTCAACCACCCGATGATCGGACAAAAGGGCATGCTCAGTGAAGGGGGCATCCGCACGCCATTCGTCGCGGCGTGGCCCGGAAAACTGCCCGCAGACATGACCTACGATCAGCCCGTGATCAGCCTTGATGTCGCGGCCACCGCAGTCGCGCTCGCGGGACTGCCTCACGACAAGCAACTCGACGGCGTGAACCTCATCCCATTCGTCACCGGCGAGAACAAGGGAGCGCCGCATGACGCGCTCTATTGGCGCTGGGGATCGCAGGCGGCTGTGCTGGAGATGCCTTACAAACTCATCATACTCGGCGATCGCGAGCGCTTGCTTTTCGATATCACCCAGCCCGACGGCGAAAACAACGGCCGCAATCTCGTCACCAGCAAGCCCGACGTCGCCGCGCGCCTCGAAGCCAAGCTCAAGTCGTGGAGTGAAACGCTGCGGCCACCCGGATTACCGACAAAGCTCAACCCCCATCATGAGGCGATGTTCGCCGGGCACGATCTGATTGCAACCATTGGAAACCCAAAGGCGAAAACACAGGACCAGCCCGCCGCTACGACGCCTAACACGCCCGTTGCGCCTAACACGCCCGGTGCGCAGCAGCGCAAGGTCGTTTTGCCAGGTGGCGCGCCGAACGACGCCACGGCCATGCTCCTGCTAGATAGCGGCACCGCCAAGGTCGGCATCAATCGCGCCATGGGAGCCTCCATCACCTGGCTCTCCGCGAAGGACTACCCGAAAAACATGGTCAACTCCAGCGACCCCGGGCGGCTCATCCAGCAATCCTATTACGCCGGCAACAGGCTCAACCGTCAGGCCGACGGCCAGAGCAAGAGTTGGAGTCCCTGGCCGTGGAATCCCATCCAGGGGGGCGGCGTCGCGTCGTGGGCGCGGGTCAGCGAATTCAGGCGTCTCGACACGGCCACCCTGTTCTCCGAAACCGTGCCCAAACTCTGGGATATGCCTAACGAAGAGGCCGCCGCGCTCATGCGCCAATGGACCGGCTTCGAACCGGGAATGCCAAACGTCATCACCGTGCGTTGCGAACTGCTTGTCAAACGCGACGAGAATGATCGCTGGGGCCCGCCAAGGCCAGCCCATCAGTAAGTCCCCGCCTGTTAATTCACCCGTAATTTCGATCTCGTCAAAACCTATCTGGGCAACGGCCAATGGCGTGAGGAATCCCAGCCGCCCGGGCCGCCCTGGGGGAGGCTTGAGCCGCCGCGCAAAGCCGTGGCACTCTTCAATGCCAACGGCCAGGGCGTCGCGGTATTCAGCCCCGCCGCCACCGAGAAATGGAACTTCGGCCCGCATGCCGGCGGCTTGAGTGATGATCCCGCCGTCGGTCCGTGCATGCACGTCGCTCCGATCTCGTTGGTGAGGCTCGGTCCGCAATCCAACTACCGCTACCGCTATTGGCTGATGGTTGGCACGGAAAAGGAACTCTCCGCCAGCCTTGATAGGCTTTGGGAAAAACACGCCAATGAGCGCGCCGAACTCACCAACCCGGATCCAGCCACCGATTCCAATGACCCTCCAACAAAGAACTGACGTCACTACCTCGCTGCCACTGCTCGCCTTCCTGCTGCTCGCGCCGCTGGCCGCAGTGAACGGTGCCGATGCGCCGAAGATGCCGGATAGAAAACCCAACATCATCTTCATCCTGGCTGACGATCTCGGCTGGATGGACACCAGCCTGTATGGCAGCAAGTTTTGCGAGACGCCGCATATCGAAAAACTGGCAAAGCGCGGCATGATGTTCACGCAGGCGTATGCGGCCAATCCGCTATGCTCGCCCACGCGCTCAAGCATCATGACCGGCCTCTATCCGGCGCGTGTCGGCATCACCACGCCCTGCTGCCATGAACCGGCCGTGCGGCTTGATGCCCGGTTGGCGGCCAAGGCGCAGCCGTATCAACGGGCGCGGCAGGTGGTCAGCGCGTCGCGGCTTAAGACCGAGTATTACACGCTGGCCGAGGCCCTGCATGATACCGGTTATACGACCGGGCATTTCGGCAAATGGCACCTTGGACCCGAGCCGTACAGTCCGCTCCAGCAGGGCTTCGACGTGGACGTGCCGCATTATCCGGGGCCGGGGCCGGCCGGGTCGTACGTGGCACCGTGGCATTTCCCGCCTGAAATGAATTTCACGGGCCAGCCCGGCGAGCACATCGAAGACCGCATGGCAGGGGAGGCGATCAAATTCATCAGGGCGAACAAGGACAAGCCGTTTTTCCTCAACTACTGGGCGTTTTCCGTGCATGCACCGTTTGACGCGAAAGCCGACCTCATCAAGAAATACGGCGCCAAGGCTGACCCTAACAATCCCCAACGGTGTCCGGTATACGGCGCGATGGTGCAGAGTCTCGATGACAATGTCGGGCGGCTCATCGACGTGCTCGATGAATTGAAGCTAACAGACAACACGATCCTCATCTTCTTTTCCGACAACGGTGGCAACATGTACAATCGTGTCGACGGCATTCCGCCGACCAGCAATGCGCCGTTGCGCGGCGGCAAGGCGACACTTTACGAAGGTGGCACCCGCGAGCCGTGCGTCGTGGTCTGGCCTGGCAAGGTGAAGCCCGACTCCCGCAGCGACGCGTTGCTGTCGAGCGTCGACTGGTATCCGACGATCCTCGACATGACCGGGACAAAACCGAAGCAGGAAGTGAAATTCGACGGCGTGAGCCAGACGCCGGCATTGCTGGGCACGGGTGCCCCGCGCAACACGGTGTTCTGTTATTTTCCGCATTACACCCCGGCGACCGGTGCAGTTCCGTCCGTGTGGGTCCGGCGTGGCGAGTGGAAGCTCATCCGCTTCTTCTGCGATAGCCCCGATCAGACCGACCGCTTTGAGCTCTATAACCTGAAAGATGATATTGGAGAGACGGTTAACCTCGCGGCCGGACAACCGGACAGTGTCAGGGAGTTAGACGCCCTGATCACCCGGCACCTGATAGACATTAACGCCGTGGTTCCCGTGAAAAACCCGGATTATGATCCCACCGCGAAGGTGCCTGAGCCTGGAAAGAATCCGACCAAGAAAAAGGCGGCCGCCGCAAACAAGCAAAGCAACGAGGTGCTCGCGCCATGAACTTCTTCAAAAAACTCTTTGGTGGAAGCCCGCCCTCCGAGAAACCCGAGCCGGAGAAGGAACGCCGGGCACCGCTGGCAAAGCCCCCGCCGCCCGAGGACCCCGCACAGGACCCTAACCTGATTCGGGTGTTCGACAAATACGGTCGTGAGCTTTTCATTACCAAGGACGAATGGCGCAAGAATGTCCTGCCAGGCTCCATCCAGGCCCAGTGGAACAATCCCGACCCGCTCTATGGCGTCATTCTTAGCGCCTTGAACGACGGGTTGCGCGCCGATGTTGTGGACGCGGCCCGGCAGCTCTACAAGATCGACACCGACGCGCTTCGCGCCGCGTGTGTTTGGGGCATTGTGCTCATGGAAGAAGATCGGCTCGATGAGGCCGAGAAGGTGTTCCGGGGCTTCATCTCCAAACACGGCGAGGCCGGAGTCATTCTCACCAATCTGGCCAAAGTGTATTCCAAGCGCAAAGATGACACCCAAGCCGAGCAGATTCTTTGGCATGCGCTGGAGGTGGATCCCAACCAGGA
>JBILFE010000127.1:0-7819 GCA_044351705.1 Luteolibacter sp.
CCCAATGCATGAAGAACCCGAGCTTGGCATCCTGATACCATTCAGGCGTCGCAGCCTGCTTGAGCGAGTCAATGGTCGGTTCGTACTTGGCCGGGCCCAGGGCTGCCGCATCAGCCGCGCGGACATCCGCCTGCGGCGCTGCCGCCATCGCGGTCAAACCGCATACTAACATCAATTGTGTTTTCATGGTGTGCTAGGCGAGGCGGCGCGGGCGCGCCCGAGCCCGAGAATACTCAGGCCGAGACCCGCGGCGGCGGTGGATTGGAGGAAATGACGGCGACTTTGGGTGGAATGCATCTGTGGTGGGGGGAATGGGTGATGGCCGGGGCCGTTTGCGCCCCCCCTTGTAGCAACAATCGCCTGAATGTCATGTCGGCAATACTGCCGATACGGCCCGGAGTGCGGTGACTTGTCACCGCTTTGCGGTTGAGGAGCCTTGGCGACGGGAGGGTTGGCACTTTCGCTCTGGCGCTGCTCCAGCCAAGGACGCTCCGCGCCACGGCGGACAAGTCCGCCCTACCCAAAGCGGTGACGAGTCACCGCAGTCCAAGGCAGAGACTCCGTGCCTTATTCTATTTCGGCATTGCCTCCGCCGCCGGAAGAGTCACCCGGAAGTCCGCCGGCTTGGTGCCGCTCTTGACGATGACGATGTTTTCTCCGGGCTTGGTGGCGAAGGCTAACAACTCTTCTGTTAGTGCTTCGCTCTTCTTGTTATTCCGATAGAGATCGACGCCTTGCTTGCCCCAGTAATTGCGCATCGCGCATGGTCCGCCGCGCTGCGAGATCACTTCGATGAAATCCACCTTGCCGGCTTTCATCAGTGAGGTGATCAGGAAATCGCCCTTGGCGCGCAGGGTGAAGCTGGCGTCCAGGTCCTTGGGCCAGGCGGGAAAGACCCGGATGATCGGCGTGCCGCCGGGCGCAGCCGCGCCCGATTGCAACAAGGCGGCAGACATCCCCTCGCTGAACGTGGCTTCCTGCTGCCAGTCAAGGGCAAAGCCACCGTCAGGGTTGTACTCGCGGATGCGGTTCATCCAGCGTGTCGGGGCATCTGATTTCGTCTTCCAGTAGGATAGCTGGTAATTAAAGCATTTCTTCACCCACTCGGCGCTGCCGAGTCTTGCCGCTTCGCCACAGAACCTCGCCAGTGCCGACGCTCCGCCGCCGTTCGCGCCCTCGTTCTTGTTCAGCGCAATCCATTTGCCCTGTTTCAGACTGGCCAGCGTGTTCAGCGCCGTCTGCCATTCGTCGGGATTTGTTAGTTTGGATTCGGTATTCACCAGGTCGAAGACATTGACGAGCATCAGGCGCGGGTCGTGGTCCGAGCCCGTGGAATTGCCACCGCCGACGCCGATCGCGAATACCGGTTCGCCGGCCTGTTGCAGCACGCCCATGGCCTGCGGGGTCGCGTTCGTCGGATAGGGTGCCAGCTTGTCGAGCATATCCTGCCACAACGGCACCAGCTCGGCATCGACATTGAGCAGCTTCGCGGCCTTGATAACAACCGGAAAGATTCCGCGGACGGACGCCAGGTCATTGATGCCATCGCGCACACCGTCAGCGTAGGTCTCCGCCCAGGACGCGTTGTTGATGTGATATTTGCCGTCGGCTTCCAACTTTGTTCCAGGATAGGCCCGCTCTTTGAGCCACGCGAGGTCATGCGTGTACTCGTAGCGTTCCCAATACCACTGCGCCGCCTCGGCCGTGTTATACAAGAGCCGGGAACACGTTCCGCTGGACCAGCGCGTCTCCCAATCGCTGCGGGTTTTGGCATTCGGCCGTGGCCCGGTCTCGGGCAGGATCTCCGGTCCGTCGAACGTAAAGGTCTCCCCGATCCAGATGGCATCCTTGCCGGCGCGAAGATGCTGGGCAGCAACCTTATTGATACGCGGGAATTGCCGGCTGAGCATGTCGAAATAGGGATCGGCCAGTTCCGGGTGGTTGGCCTGCTCAAAGACCGGGGTCAGGGTCTGGCGGGAACTGTTGAACCACCAATACTGCGAACCCCAATACTGCCAGCCGTCCTGCACGTTGAAAATGCCGCCGTTGGCATGGATCGGATACTTGCCACGGTTGCAGGTGTTCATACCGTAAAGATAATAGAGCCAGTGCTGGTCGTAGCTCTCGTCGAACGGACGGTCGTGCGAGGCTGGCAGATAGATGAATGACCGCTTCCAGAAGTCATGCCATTGGGCCGTGGTGGAATCCAAGATCGCAGTGAAGGTGGTGGCCAGGGCCGCTTTCACCTCGGCGCCCGCCAGTGCCACCACATCGTCCTTGGGCGTCATCGATGCCGCGCTGCCCACATAGATCGTGAATGTCCCCTTGCCGGCAGGGATGGTCAATTGTTTGTCCGTTGCGGTTGCGGTGCGTCCTTTCACGGCAACGACACAAGCCGACGAGCAATAGACATCGTTGACCGTCATCCCGGTATCGCACTTGGAGCTGAAGACCTGCTTGAGCACGAGCCTGTTGTCCTGCTGCGCTTGCACCGCCGCATTGCTATACCGCCCGTTCACAATCGTCGCCAGCAACCTGGAAAGGTCCACGGTGATGGCGGAGGGCGCGGCACGGTTGTCAGTGATTTCAATGGCAAACACGTCGTGGTCCCGCCACGGGACGATGCGCACGCTGACGTCCGCGCCCTGGATACTCTCGTAGCCGTCATACGCATGCAGGTCTTGATTGCAGGTGCTGGTAAAGGGGCTGCCTTGAAAACCGATATCAACATTGCCGATCTTGGAGCCACCGTCGGTACGGCTCTTGTTGCCCCAATCGGTGGTGGCACTGCCCCGATAGAAAACATCCGGCCGGCCGAAATTGAACTGCAATTTGGAACCCGAGCCGTCGATCCAGACCAAGGATCCCATCTTGCCGTTGCCTAACGGAATGCCTTCAATCGGCTTCGTTGGCTTGGTGAAATGCAGGTCGATGGGCGCCAGATACTTGGCGTAGTCCATGGTGATCATGGACGAGCCCGCCGGCGCTCCGGCTGCGCTTGCCGCATGGGCGTTACACGTTGTCAGCAGGGCGACAGCCGCGATGGATTTGATGGCCTTGTGTTTCATGATGGCTGGTAGCATGTGAGTGGTTGTAGGGATTCTTTTCTGTTAACCGACTTTGGGCGGGGCGAAGCCGGCGCGGTAGTCGCGGTGGACGATGGTCTTGGTGGCTTCGGCGTGGTTGGTGAAGGCGAGTTTGGATTTGTCCCAGAGGAGTTCCTGGCCGGGAAAGCGGGTGGCTTTGACCGTGAGCAAGGTGGCCTCGGTGATACGCGCGGCATCCTTGAACGGGGTCCGCAGCTCGGTCTTCTTGCCGAGGCAGTTGTCCACCCACGCGTGCCAGTGGTTGAGCGGCGGGAATGCCGGCAGACCCGGCAGGCGCAGTCCATCCATTTTTTTGCCGTCCTGCCAGACATCGAGCCGGCCCTCGATGTCGAGGATCAGGGTGCCGCCCTCGCAGACCACCGCGGCCCCGGCACAGGCACTGTGTTGGATGGGGATGCGCAGTTGCTCGGGCGTGGGCATCTGGCCGGAATCGGTGTAGTGAATCGGAAATGTCTTGTTGGCAAACTGCGCGCCCTTGACCTGATAGATCAGGGTCGACTTGCACGGATTGACGTGGAAAAACTTACTGGCAGGTTCCGGGCAGTCGGTCTTGACGGACACCGGCGACATCAATTCGTCGTAACTGAAGAACACCACGTCGAGCACATGGCAGCCCCAGTCGCCCAGGCCGTTGGAGCCGAAGTCCCACCACGAGCGCCATTTCACCGGAGCTAACATATCATAATACGGCATGGTGGCGCAGGGGCCGAGCCACAGGTCATAGTCGAGGTTGGGCGGCACCGTGGGGTTGGCCGTGAAAACTTTCTTGTAATTGTAGTACTCGCCCGGATCGGGCGGCGAGGTGTAGGCGTAAACTTCGATGGCCTTGCCAAGACGGCCACTGCGCAGGATCTCGACGGCGGCGCGGCGGCGCGTCTCGGCCATGCGTTGGTTGCCAAGCTGGGTGACAAGTTGCGGCTTGGCCATGAGCGCGCGTTCGACCATCACCAGTTCCGCCAACTGATGGACCAGCGGCTTCTGGCCATAGATATGCTTGTCGTGGGCCATCGCGGTCAGCAGGATCGGCGCGTGCGAGTGGTCGGGCACGGCGACAATCACGGCGTCAAACTTGTCGGCATGTTTGGCGAACGCCTCGCGGTAATCCCGGCAGGTAAACGCCTTGGGATGGTCTTTGGCGGCTTGCGCAAGGTAGTTGGAATCGACGTCGCACAGCCCGGTGATTTCCACCTCGGGATGGCTCGCAACCTGGCTGCGGTCATAGGCGCCCTGGGTGCCGACCACCCCGATGGACAGGACGCGGAGTTTGCCGTTAGGCGAGGCGGCGCGGGCCCGCCCGAGCCCGAGGGCACTCAAGCCGAGGCCTGCGGCGGCGGTGGATTGAAGGAAATGACGGCGGCTTTGGGTGGAATGCATCTGTGGTGGGAGGGGAATGGGCGATGGCCGGGGCGCGCTGCGGAATATCTTGTAGCAGCAACCGGGCCGCTGTCATGTCGGCAATACTGCCGATAGGTAAGACAGAAGAAAAGAGGAAGAAGCGATGTTCGCGCGCCTTGAGCTCTGGTCTTCTGTCTTGGAGCGCAGCGATCTTCTATCTACGATCTTCGATCCTCCATCCTCGATCTCCTACGGCTTCTGCGTCACGACCAGGCGGGCGAAGTGAGTGCTGCCGCCCAAGGTGGACAGGTCGATAGAGATGGCGGTGGAGTTGTCGGTGACACCGGTGGTGGTGATGATCCACTCGTCGTTGACACCGAGGTCGCTGGATACTTCGATGGCATAGGTGACATCGTTGTTGGTGACCGCGTCGTCGCGCTTTGTGAAACTGAGCACGTTGTCTGTTAGAGTTCCGGGCGAGCCATTGGTGCCGTCCGTCTTGAGGTCGAGGGCATAGACCATCAAGTTCGTGAGCCCGTCGGGACCCACATGGTTCGGGTTCGTGGGGTCTGTCAACCCATGGGAACCCGCCCACGAGGCGTAGTTGGACACCGAGCCGCCGGTTAAATCGCGCAGCGACACGGCGGCAGGCGCGTAGCTGTAATAACCACCCTCGGCGCCGGCCGTGAAAGGGATCACCTGGGTGGAATTATTAGCCGTGAACGTCCCCACGGCATACTGGCTCTGCAGTGATTGACTATAGTTTCTCCCCAGGACGGTGACCTGGCCGTCAAACACGTTGGATATCGTACTGTTCCAGTCAGGCGCCCAGACCTGGACCTGATACTGCGTGCCAGGGGTCAGATTGCTCAAGGTGATCGTGCCGGAGCCGTGGTCTGCATACATCGAGTTATGCAGCAATTTTTGGTAATCCGTGGTTGCGGGGTTTGATTCAAAATCCAAGTTCGTCGTAGAATACGTCATCGAGATGCCGGAAGTGCCGAAGGTCAATGTGGAGCCGCTGGAGCTGGAATAGTGCTGGAACGTCACGCCGTTGAGCGTCACGTCCGAACCGGATTTATTCCCATAGGTGGTCACGGCGTCAACAAAGGTGCCGTTGACCAGTACGTCGGAGGCAAGATCGGTGTCGTCGGTTGCCGAACCCCAAGTGATGATCGCGGGAACCACGGTAAAGGTCACCGTGGCCGTCTGTGTTAGAATCACGCCGTCCCCGGTCGCCGTGAAGACGTCCGCGCCGACGGTAACGGATTTGACCGTAAACGTCGCGACGCCGGAAGCGCTGGTCGTTCCGGAAACCGTGGTAATGTCCGGGGTGCCCGGGCCTGAAGTATGGGCCAGCGTCACGGTCTTGCCCGCGAAAGGATTGCCGGAGGTATCTTTCAAGGTCACGGTGATCGTGGACGTGGCGCTGCCGTCCGCTACGACGGAGGCTGGCGAGGCCGCCACCGTGGAGTCTGCCGCGCTCACGGCGGTAAAGGTCACGCCAGGGGTTGTGCTGAGGCCCACGCCGTCCCCGGTGGCAGTGAAGAGCGAGTCACCCGGAGTCGCGGAGGTTACCGAAAAAGTCACCACGCCGAAGGCGTCAGAGGAGCCCGAGGCCGGCGAAATCGCATCGTCTGTTAGACGGCTGGAGACCAGCGTCACGGTCTTGTCCGCGACCGGATTGCTATTGGAGTCGAGCAAGGTGACCGTGATCGTCGAGGCGGCAACGCCGTCCGCAGGGACGATTGAAGGCGCAGCGACAACCGTTGAGGTTCCCGCACTCACGGCACCCGCCGTAAACGTGACCGTGGCTGTTTGAGTAAGCGCCACGCTGTCAGCCGTGGCGGTGAAGACATCCGCCCCAGCGGTGGTGGATTTGACCGTAAAGGAAGCGACACCCGAGCCATCGGTCGTGCCGGCGATGGTGGTGATGGTCGGGCTTCCCGGACCAGAGGTGTTGGCGAGCGTGACGGTCTTGCCGGACAGGGGAATGTTGTCAGCGTTGTTCAAGGTCACGGTGATCGTGGAAGTGGTGGTTCCGTCAGCCTCTACCGAGGTCGGCGATGCCGCCACGGTCGAGTTGGCGTCGCTCACCGCATCCGATGTGAAGGTCACAGTGGCGGTTTGCGTGACCGTCACGTTGGGGCTGTCCGAAATATCCGTGGCGGTGAAGACGGCGTCACCCGGGGTCGAGGAGGTCACCGAGAAGGTCACCACGCCGGAACCGTTAGAAACCCCCGAGGTCGGCGCAATCGTGTCCATACCGACGCGGTCCGCTGCCAGCGTGACGGTCCTGCCATCCACAGGAGCGCTGTCTGAGTCCTTCAGGGTCACGGTGATCGTGGACGCGGTGACACCGTCACTTGCGACAGTGGTGGGACTGGCCATCACGGTGGAATCGGCGGCACTGACAACGCGCGGCGCAATCGCGGTCAGGGAGAATCCATTAAAGCCGCCGTCGCTCGCCGTTCCGCCCTTTGCCCACGAAATCGAAAGAGTGTCTGTGGTTCCGTTAGAGGCGAAAGTCCATTGGACGATAGGCGTGGTGCCGTAAACCGTGGTCTTCGCCCCCAGAGAAGTGCCGTAAGTCGGGGTGAAGGTGGTACTCTGGCCCGCGTTATTGCCCACGCCATAGAGCGTGAGAGTGAAGGTCTGACCGCTCGGCACGGTGGCAAGCCCCGAGACGGTTACCGTACGGGCGTTGCTGTCCGTATACATGTAACCCTCAAGAATCGGCTGATTGTCGTAGGTTCCCCCACCTTGCCAGAATCCCTTCGATCCTCCGGTGACAACCGTGAACGCGCCGGGCGTGATGGTACCTTCCGCCGAAACATTGTTGACGGTGGCACCGGGATCCACATTCGCGTCATACGCCTGGAAATCCGCGGCGCTCGAAGCAACATCCCCGCTGGATCGGTAGTCGACGAGCAGGGTGGTGGCCGCCGCCCGGGCGGCGGGCTGGCTGAGACCCAGCGCCGCGAGGGCGAGGGCGATGACTGGGAAAGCCCGGAAAGTTCTGGGCGTGGGGGTGTTTGTTTTCATGGTTGCTGGCGGTGCTCTTTCGTTTGTATATTTGTTAGCGTCGTAATTGTTAGAACGAGACTCAAGACTACAAGACCCAAGATGAAGAAAGGTATCGGTTATCAGTTATCAGGAATGCGCTTTGCGCCATGCCTGATCTTGTCTTCCTCTTTTCTTGCGTCTTCAAGTCTTGCGTCTTCTTCAGCGGCGGCGGCTGCGCAGCAACGCGCCGGAGCCGATCAGGCATCCCAGGGCCAACAGGCTGCCGGGCTCGGGAACGGCGGTGAGTTCCCGCAGCGACACGGCGGTGGGCGCGAAAGAATAGTAACCACCATTTTCCCCGGCCACGAAAT
>JBILFE010000036.1:0-11565 GCA_044351705.1 Luteolibacter sp.
GGTAAAGAAGCTTGAAGATGCGGGAAAACCACTGCCCTGAGATATGATCACAACAGTCGTGTCACCATCATGATCGACGATTTGGTGGTCGTGATCCGTTTGAAATCAGCGACGGAGGCGGATTTTGTCACATGCTATGTCGCTGACACGCCCGCATCCAAGGCGAAGCTCCTCACGTCGCCCCGATGGAAAAACCCCTTCATCTAGGCAAAAAAATACCGCAGATTCGCCAGGCTGGTTCTGCGGGGACCTTGATAAATTCATCAGCCACTGGCTGCGAACTCGGGGGGAAATCTAGCCCGCTACACCGGACGCGCAAGAAAAAACATGACCCTGTGGCGAACTATTTTCCAAAGGATTCCTTAAATCCAGCGGATCATTCCGCCTGAACGGGCGCAATTTGCTCACTTTTCCTTGCGTAGCGGGGGAGGATTCGAGTTACTGGTGGCGATGATTGCTGCCAGCGCATTGCCACACCGTTGCCTCCTCGTCCTGCCGCTGGTGCTGGCGAGCGCCTGGGCCCAAAGCGGGCCGAAGGGTGGCGCGCCGCCGCCGCCCCTGCGGGCGGAAGTGTATGTCGCGAAAAGCGCGCCGTTTGCCCAGACACTCTCGACGGTGGGCACCCTGCGCGCCAACGAAGCCGTCACCCTCGTCTCGGAACTCTCGCGGCGCCTGGTCAAAATCCACGTCGAGGAAGGCTCGGATGTGGCCGCCGGCGCCTTGCTTTTCAAACTCGATGACAGTGACCTGGTGGCGGAACTCGCGGAACTCGACGTGCGCCTGAAATTGGCGGGTGCCAACAAAAAACGCGTGGATAGCCTGGCAACCCGCAGCGCCATCAGCCAGCAGGAGATCGATGTTTCGACATCCGAGTTTAATTTGTTAGAAGCGCAGCGCAACACCAAGGCCGTCCAGGTCTCCAAGACCGAAATCCGCGCCCCCTTCGCCGGCCGGGTCGGGGTGCGGCAGGTCAGCGAGGGCGCGTTTGTGACGCCGACCACGCCGTTGATCACGCTGCAGGATGTATCGCGCATCAAGGTGGATTTTCCGTTGCCGGAGCGGTACTCGGGCGAGGTGAAGAGCGGGCAGAAATTCAGTTTCACGGTGGCGGGCAATGGGCAGGTGTTTGAGGGCACGGTGACGGTGCTCGAACCGGCGATTGATGCCAGCACCCGCAGCCTGTTAGTCCGCGGATTGTGCGCGGCACCGCAAGGGCTGCTGCCAGGCGGCTTCGCCGAGGTGACGCTGGCCTTGGACGAGCTGGCACATGGGTTCATGGTGCCAAGCCAGGCGATCGTGCCCTCGCCACGCGGCCAGGGGCTGTATGTCATCGCCGCTGGCAAAGCCAGGCTGCAAGCGGTGGAAATCGGCATCCGCACCGATGACCAGGTGCAGATCTTGCGCGGCTTGAACGACGGCGATGTGGTCGCCACCACCAATCTGCTGCGCATCCGCCCCGGCCTGGAGGTCGCAGTGGATAGATAAAAGCACTTAATCTTAAATTCTAAATTCTAAACTTAAATCCATGGCGCCCGAGCAACTTTCTTCTTCTTATCTTTGTTTAGAATTTCATGCTTAGGATTTATGATTTTCCTACCATGAGTCTATCAGAAACGAGCATCCGGCGGCCGGTGTTGGCGATTGTGATGTCGCTTCTCATCGTGTTGTTTGGCGGGACCGGCTTTTATTTTCTCGGGGTGCGCGAGTATCCGGCGGTGGATCCGCCGATTGTGACGGTGCAGACGAGTTACCCCGGCGCCAATCCCGACGTGGTCGCCTCGCAGATCACCGAACCTCTCGAACAAGTCATCAACGGCATCGCGGGGATCCGCACCCTTGCCTCCGAGTCGCGCCAGGAACGCAGCACCATCACCGTGGAGTTCACCTTGGATTCCGATCTGGACGCCGCGGCCAATGATGTGCGCGACCGCGTGGCGCGGGCGGCCCGCAACCTGCCGGTGGATTCCAATCCGCCGGTGGTGGAAAAGGCCGATGCGGATTCCTCGCCGATCTTGTTCCTCTCGCTGGAAAGCGACAAGCGCAGCATCCTGGAAGTCAGCGATATCGCCGACCGCGTGGTGCGCGAACGGATGGAAACCATCCCCGGTGTTTCATCGGTTAGAATCTTCGGCGAAAAACGCTACGCCATGCGGTTGTGGATGGACCCGGTGAAACTCGCGGTCCACGGCCTGACCCCGGCGGATGTGCAAGTCGCCTTGGACAAGCAGAACGTCGATTTGCCCAGCGGTCGCTTGGAGGGTGCCACCAACGAGCTGTCGCTGCGCACGCTGGGGCGGCTCACCACGGCGGCGGAATTCGATAACCTCATCATCAAGCAGGAACACGGCCGGCAGATTCTGTTTGGCGACATCGGCCATGCCGAACTCGGACCCGAGAACCTGCGCACCGGCTTCAAGAGCGACCGGCTCTATCGGATCGGCGTGGCCATCATTCCCCAACCTAACACCAATGCCATCGCCATCGCCGATGAGTTCCACAAACGCCTCGAACAGGTGAAAAAAGAGGTGCCGGCGGATGTCCGCGTCGAGCTTGGCTACGACTTCACGCGCTTTGTCAGGCGCTCGGTGGCCGAGGTTGAGGACACGCTGATGATCGCCTTCGGGCTGGTGGCGTTGATCATCTTCCTGTTTTTGCGCGACTGGAGGTCGACGGTTATTCCGGTCATTGCGATTCCGGTGTGCATCATCTCCGGGTTTTTCATCATGTATGTGGCGGGTTACTCGATCAACGTGCTGACGCTGGTGGCCATCGTGCTGGCCATCGGCTTGGTCTGTGATGACGCGATCGTGGTGTTGGAAAACATCTACTCAAAGATCGAGGAGGGTTTGTCGCCGCTGGAGGCCGCCACGCAAGGTTCGCGTGAAATCTATTTCGCGGTCATTTCCACGACGTTCACGCTGGCGGCGGTGTTTCTGCCGCTCATTTTCCTCTCCGGCCTAACCGGCCGCTTGTTCCGCGAGTTCGGCATCACCCTGGCCGGCTGTGTGATAGTGTCCGCGTTCGTGGCACTCACGCTTTCGCCCATGATGTGCCGCTTCCTGCTCAAGGAGCACGGTGCCCGGCCTAACATCTTTTACCGTTCCACCGAACCGTTTTTCCGCATGCTCATTGCGGGTTACCGGGCGAGCCTGGCGCCGTTTTTGCGCCAGCGCTGGCTGGCGTTGCCGGTCATCCTCATGAGTGGCGGGCTCATTGGCTGGCTCATCACCAAGTTGCCGCGCGAGCTCGCCCCCCTCGAAGACCGTGAAAACATCAGAGTCAACATCACCGCCCCCGAGGGCGCCAGCTTCGAATACACCGAGAGCTGGATGGATAAAATCTCCATCTATGTGGATGAAAACGTGCCCGAGCGCTCGCGCTCGTTCAGCATTCTCGGCGGTGGTGGCGGCCGCTCTGAGGCCAATGCCGCCATTCAGAATCTCTACCTGAAAGCTCCCGCCGAGCGCACGCGCAGCCAGGCGCAGATTGCCGCCCAACTCACCCGCGAGATGCAGGACTTCACCGGGGTGCGGGCCATCGCCACCCAGCCGCCGACCATCGGTGACCGCCGCAGTGGCCAGCCATTGTCATATGTGCTGCAGGCACCGAACCTGGAGGCGCTGATCAAGGTGTTGCCGGAGTTTCTGGCGGAGGCGGGCAAGAGCCCGCTGCTGCGCCAACTCGATGTCGACTTGAAGGTGAACCGCCCGGAAGGCATCATCGCCATCAATCGCAAAAAGGCCGCCGAACTCGGCATCTCGGTGGCGGAAATCGGCAGAAGCGTCGAATTCGCCTACTCCGGCCGGCGCTTCGGCTATTTCCTCAAGGACGGCAAACAATATCAAATCATCGCCCAGATGCAGCGCCAGGACCGCAACGACCCCGGCGATTTGAAAAAGTTGTTTGTCAAAACCGCGGCGGGCACCATGGTTTCGTTAGATAATCTGGTGACCTTTGCCGAGTCGGCCAGTCCGGCGGCGATTTTCCGTTTCAACCGCGCGGTGTCCGCAACGGTGCAGGCGACGCCCGCGCCGGGCTACACGCTCGGCGACGGCATCGCCGAACTCAATCGCGTGGCCAAGCGGGTGTTGCCGGAGAATTTCCGCACCTCGTTGTCCGGGCAGTCGCGGGATTTCGCGGAGAGTTCGTCGGCCTTGTTATTCGCGTTCCTGCTGGCACTGCTCATTATCTATCTGGTATTGGCGGCGCAGTTCGAGAGTTTCCGCGATCCGTTCATCATTATCGTGACGGTGCCGCTGTCGTTGGCCGGGGCGCTGTTGTCGTTGCACCTCACCGGCCAGACCTTGAATGTCTTCAGCCAGATCGGCATCATCATGCTCGTCGGCATCGTCACCAAAAACGGTATCCTCATCGTCGAGTTCGCCAATCAGCGCAAACTCGCCGGCCGGCCAAAACTCGATGCCGTGCTGGAAGCATCCGTCGCACGCTTCCGGCCCATCCTCATGACCAGTCTCGCCACCATCTTTGGCATCCTGCCCATTGCGTTGTCGCTCGGCTCGTCCGGCGGCTCGCGCCAGTCGTTAGGCATCGCCGTGGTCGGCGGCCTGCTTTTCTCCGGCTTGCTCACCTTGTTTGTCGTCCCTGCCGTCTATGCCATTTGCTCCCGCGCCACGCCGAGCCAGATCCCACCGAATGACCGATGAGCCAAGGCGTTCGTAGCTAAAGGCAGAGAGACATATTAAGGACAACCCATACTTTGCGTCTGCCCGGGCGTTTGGCGGACTGGCACAAACATAATGCCAGTCATTAAGTAGTTGACAGCTGCAGTCACCGGGCAAGCCGCGCGGTCGTGCTTGCCAAGCCGGGGGTGAAGGCGTTAGCAATGGCCATGCATGTTCCCTTGGTGATGACAGTGATTGGCAAGGACCGGCCGGGTTTGGTTGAAACCGTGGCGCGTTTGGTGGCTGAGCACGGCGGCAATTGGCTGGAAAGCCGGATGTGCCGGTTGGGTGGCCAATTCGCCGGCATCCTGCGGGTGGAGGTTGCCACCGAGCAACACGCCGCCCTGGCAGCCGCCTTGCACCAACTCGAAGAGCAGGGGCTCAGCATCCACGTGCAAGCGGACATCAGGGCGGAGGCCATGGCGCCGCAGCGTTTGGCCAGGCTCGAGATCGTCGGTCAGGACCGCCCGGGGATTGTCCAACAAATCTCCGCGGCACTGGCCGGACAAGGCGTCAACGTGGAGGAATTCAGCAGCGCATGCTCCAGCGCGCCGATGTCCGGCGAAACGCACTTCCATGCCAGCATCACCATGCGCATTCCTAACACCTGCGTGTTGGCCGACTTGCGCCGGAAAGTGGAAAATCTCGCCAATGACTTGATGGTGGACGCGGATTTCGAGGAGCTTGCCTGAGCGCCCCTCATGGGCCGGCGTTTCACACGACGACAGGAGTGTCGTCGCTCCCGGGAAAAATCGGGCCAAACTCCAGACGACGACAGGTATGTGGTCGCGCCGCAACGGGCAGCGTCGGGACCAAGGTGGCCGGCTGGACTATTTGCGCCTGCGGTGTTTGAGTTTGCCGATTTGCTTGCGGTGGGTGGGCGGGCCGGTGGTGGCGGCGGGTTTGGGCTTTGGCTTGTCGTGCTTTCTGGAGGCGGGAGCCGGGCGTCTTGATAGAACCAATTTGGCCGGGGAGCTGGGTTTGCCGGCCAACTTGAAATCGACGAAGCGGCGTTCGGTGTTGATGGCGATGATGCGCAATGGCACGCGCATGCCGGATTGGACGATGCGGCCGTCAAAGGACAACCATGCCATGCGGTGGGCCTCAAACCGCCAGCGCCCCTCCGGCAGGTCCTCGCGCTTGACCACGCCGCGCACCCCCAAGCCCGGGATTTCCACCATCAAGCCCATGGGCCTGGCATCGGTGACGAGCCCGTCGAAAACCGGAGGGTCGTCCGAGCCGGAAACGTGTTGGAGGTATTCTAACAACTTGATCTGTTTGGTTTCGCTTTCAGCCTCGGCGGAGACGCGCTCGGTCTCGGAGATATGGCGGGACATGGCGTGCAGGTCGGCAAAGGCCGGCGTGGGGTCAACCGGCCGCGGCGGATTTTCCAACAACGGCTGCAAGGCGCGGTGGACAATGAGGTCCGCGTAGCGGCGGATGGGACTGGTGAAGTGACAATAATCGGCCTTGGCCAAGCCGTAGTGGCCGAGCGCTTCGGCGGAGTAGGCGGCCCGTTTGAGGCTTTTAAGCAGGCCGAGTTTGATGACGTGTTCCTCCGGGCTGCCGAGGGAATCGTTGAGCAGTTTTTGGATATGCGCCCGGTTGGTTAGATCGCCCGGTTGATAGCCGTAGAGTTTGGCGGTGGCGGTGTAATCCAACAGGCGCGAGGGATCGGGTTCCTCGTGGATGCGATGCATGGCGGGTTTTTGGCGCGTGCGCAGGATGCTCGCCACCGCCTCATTGGCGGCCAGCATGCATTCCTCGACGAGTTGGTGACTGGCGGTGTGAATGACCGGTTCGACGCGGGTGGCGCGGCCGTGGTCGTCGAGACGGATGCGGATTTCCGGCATTTCCAAATCCAGTGCGCCGTGTTTGAAGCGGCGCTGGCGCAAGACGCTGGCCAGGCGCCAGCCTTCGCGGATGGTTTCGGCCAACGCGGGATCGGACCCCGCCGGCGCGGGTTGGCCGTCAAGGATGGACTGGGCCTGCTCGTAGGAGAGCTTGGCACGGCTGTGAAAGACCGCATCGAAAAAGCGGGCTTTTTTGATTTCACCATCCGGCGCAATATCTAACAAAGCACATTTGGTCAGGCGGTCCACATCCGGTTTGAGCGAACAAATGCCATTGCTCAACTCGGTGGGCAGCATGGGCAGGACGCGATCGACCAGATAGGTGGAATTGCCGCGTTCGACGGCCTCGCGATCGAGAGCGGAGCCGGGTTTGACATAATGGGAGACATCGGCGATGTGCACGGCGAGGGTCCAGCCGTGCGGGGATTTTTGCAGCCAGATAGCGTCGTCGTGGTCTTTGGCATCGGCCGGATCGATGGTGATGACCAGCTTGTCACGCCAATCTTTACGGCGGGCGATTTCCGCCGCTTGCGGCTCTTCCGGCACGCTGCGGGCGGCAGCCAGCACCTCCTCGGAAAACGCCGTGCGCAACCCAAACCGATGGATCACGGAGATCATGTCCATGCCGGCATCGCCCGGCCAGCCGAGGACTTCGATGATGCGCCCGCGAGGGGCCTGCGAGCGGTCGCTCCACTGTGTTAGATCGATGACGACGAGTTGGCCGCTGAGGGCGGTGGTTTCGCCGCTGAGTTCGATGCGGCCATCAATGGCCTTGTCATCGGACTCGACCCACGAGTGTGCGCCGTGTTGAATGAAGATGCCGACAAGGCGGCCGGAGCGGCGCGAGATGATGGAATCGACCTTGCCGAGGGGTTCGGCGGTGGCATCCTCCTTGCGGAGGCGTTTGCGCAAACCGGGGTGGGCTTGCGGCTGGCGCAGGGAGACAGCGACGCGGTCGCCGTCGAGCGCGGTGGCGGCATCGCGGCGGGCGATGTGGATGCGGGAGAGCGTGGTGAGATCCAGGCCGGTGGCGAGGTTGTGGGCATCGGCGACATCGGGAAAAAACAGGGCATGGCCTTTTGGATGGAACTTGAGGGTGCCGAGGAGTTGGTTGCGGGGATGATGGCCAAGCATGGCGGAGTTTGGCCCAGCCGCCGCCGATCTGCAACGCCAAAGCCCGAAAAATGCCCGGCCTGCGAATCATCCGGGGGGGCTGCTGCCTGGATAGGGTGAACTTGCCGTAATTGTTGCATTGCCATGCGGGCGCGGTTAGTGTCGGATGGGTGCACGCAACCCTTGAACCGTTCATTTTTATGAAAACATCCACATCCCGTCGCAGTGGCTTCACGCTTATCGAATTGTTGGTGGTCATCGCCATCATTGTGGTGCTCGCCGCCGCCGGTTTCGGTGCCGGCATGGTCGCCATGAACCGCGCGAAAAAAATGACCTCGGAAGCAACCGCCACCGCATTGGAGCAGGCGATCAATAATTTTTACATCGAGTATGGGAGTTTGCCCAACGTCGGCAACAAGGTGAAGACGAACACAGGCGAAGGGGTGAGGCTGCTCAATGTTTTGTTAGGTCTTGAAGGAGACACGACCAAGCTTGAGAACACGCGGGCGATGAAGTTGTTGAGTGCCAAGGAGACCAAGGAAAGGAGCGGTGGCTTGCGCTTCAATTCCACCGGGCGCTCCGCCGAGGGGCTCTATGACGCATGGGGCAATCCGTTCACGGTGGAGCTGGACGTGAAATATGAAGAACGGATGCGGGTTACCGTCGGGTCAAAAACCGCGATATTGAATGGCCGGCGCTGCGCCATCTATTCCCCCGGGCAGGACAAGAAATTAGGCACTGCCGATGATATCAAGACTTGGTGAGTCGGTTCACAGTGGCGGCAGGCCCAACATTTCAGGCATGGCTTCGCGGGGGCGCCAGGTAAGGATTTCCGGGTTGCCGTGGGTGACGAGCACGGTGTGTTCGAAGTGGGCCGAGGGTTTGCGGTCGTCGGTGATGACGGTCCAACCGTCCTGCAGGATGCGCACGCCGGGGACCCCGGCGTTGATCATGGGTTCGATGGCGAGGGTCATGCCCGGCAACAGAGTGGTGGATACCCCGTGAGGCCGATAATTGGGTATTTGAGGTTCTTCGTGGAGGTGGCGGCCGACACCATGGCCGACAAACTCCCGAACCACCGTGTAGCCGCGCGGCACCACGTAGGCTTCCACCGAGCCACACAGGTCGGCCAGGCGGGTGCCGGGGCGGGCGCAGTCAATGGCTTGGAAGAGGGCTTGTTCGGTGACGGCGAGCAGATGCCGGGTGGCTTGCGGGATATCCCCGGCAGGAACGGTGGTGGCATTGTCCCCGATGAATCCGCTTTTGACGATGCCGACGTCGATTTTGACGATATCGCCGGGCAGGATGCGGCGGGGTCCGCCGATACCGTGGACGACCTCCTCATTGATCGAAATACAGGTGTAACCGGGAAATCCCCGGTAGTTGAGGAAGGCGCTTTTGCAATCGTGCTGGCGCATCAACGCGGCCGCCAACTGGTCGATCTCGGCGGTGGTGCGGCCGGGTTCGACGGCCTTGGCCAGTGCCTGCAAGATGGTGGAGGCAATCGCGCCCGCAGCGCGCATGAACTCGATTTCCCGCGCGGATTTGATGGGGATGCGGACGCGGCGTGACACCTTGCTTCAGGGGTGGAGTGTCCGGATCAAACGGCTAGGGTTTGTAGATGGAAGCGGTGATGCCGACGACGATGAGGATGGCGATGACCACCCACAGATAGACCAGAGCGGTGCGCGAGGCGCCGGCGCCGGTTTGGGTGAGTCGATCATAGCGGCCCTTGAGTTTGCCTTTACGGAGGAAGCCGTCGTAGTGTTTTTGGAGGAGGTGGGTTTCCACCTGGCGCATGATATCGAGGATGACGCCCACCATGATGAGCAGCGAGGTGCCACCGAAGAATTGCAGCACCAGCGAGCCGGGCGGCAGGTTGACGATCTTACCCACGCCCACGGGCAGGATGAAAATGATGGTGAGGAAAATCGCGCCGGCAAAGGTCAGCCGGGTCATGGTGAAGTCGAGGAAATCGGCGGTGGGTTTGCCGGGGCGCACGCCGGGGACATAGCCCCCATTGCGCTTGAGGTCTTCGGCAATCTGCGAGGGCTGGAACATCATCGCCACCCAGAAATAGGAAAACAGGAAAATGCCAATGCCGCCTAGAATGTAATACCAGGTGCCACCGCCGGCGAGTTCGCCGTAAAGCTTGGTGGACCAGGCCTGGCCCGAGAAAAACCATTGCAGCATCATCGGCGGCAGCGATAACACCGCCGACGCAAAGATGATGGGCATCACCCCGGCGTAGTTGACCTTGAGCGGCAGATACTGGGTCTGGCCCCCGAATTGTTTGCGGCCGACGTTGCGCTTGGCGTATTGGACGGCGATGCGGCGCTGGGCCTGGGTGATGGAAATGGTGGCGGCAATGACCCCGAGCAACAACGCGATCATGACCACCATCATGAGCGAGTGGAAGCCTTGGTTATCACCGGTGGTGAAGTATTTCCAGGCCTGGATGAGGGCACCCGGCAGGGCGGAGATGATATTGACGGTGATGATGATGGAGATGCCGTTGCCGATGCCCTTGTCGGTGATCTGATCGCCGATCCACATCAGCAACACGGTGCCCGCCACAATCGTTAGAACGGTGAGCGCCATCCACGTGTAAGTCTGGTCAGGCACCAGCGTGCCGAAATTTTCCACGCCGTTCATGTACGGGATGCTGCCCGGATCCATGAGGCTCTTCATGACGAAGAATCCCTGCACGAGTGCGATGCCGATGGTGATGTAACGGGTGTATTGGGTGATTTTCTGGCGGCCGCCGTCTTCGCGGGCCAGGCGCGAGAGCTTGGGCACGATGGCGGTCATGAGCTGCACCACGATGGAGGCCGAGATGTAAGGCATGATGCCCAGCGCGAAGATGCCCGCCTGCTGCAGGCCGCCACCGGAAAACACGGTGAGCAGGGCGGTGATGCCGCCGGTGCTGGCGGCACCTTGTCTTTGCACGTCCTCCAACCAGGCTTTGATGACCGTGGCATCGACCCCGGGAATGGTGACGTGAGTGCCCAGGCGGACGATCACGATCAGAGCGAGGGTGAACAGGATGCGGTCCCGAAGCTCCGGGATTTTCCAAGTGTTAGCAAATGCGGAAATCATGACTGAGTGGGGGCGAAAACAAAGCTAGTGTTATATGAACAACGAGGAAGTGCGCAAGCACTTCCTCACCGGAGAACAGAAAGTGACCTCAGCAAAGATCAAGCCGGGGATTGGATGGAACCCCCGGCCTTTTCAATTTTCTCACGGGCGGAAGCACTGGCGGTCTTGACCACAAGGGTCAGCGCCTTGGTGACTTCACCGGTGCCGAGGACCTTGACAAAATCACAGCGGCCATTGAGCAAGCCGGATGCGCGCAGGGCGGCCTCATCGACGATGGTGCCGGCCTCAAACACGGCATCGAAGTCACCGACGTTGACCACGCCGGGAACATCACGGAAGTCGTAGTTGTTGAAACCGCGCTTGGGCAGGCGCCGATGCAGCGGCATCTGGCCACCTTCAAAGCCAACGCGGGTGCCGCTGCCGGAGCGGGCTTTTTGTCCCTTGTTGCCTTTGCAAGAGGTTTTGCCGTGGCCGGAGCTTTCACCGCAGCCAAGACGCTTGACGCGATGTTTGGCACCGGGATTGGGGCTGAGTGTTTGGAGGTTCATGGGGGGGGAGAGAAAGTTATCAGTTATCAGTTATCAGTTATCAGTTATCAGTGAAGAGATGGTGGATCGTGGATCGTGGATGAAGAGGGAAAGGGATGCGGTTTGCTCGGTTCTTTCGCTTATCTGAGATCTACCATCTACTATCTACTATCTCCGTTCAGATTGCCTTTTCGCGCTTTTTCTTGCCGCGGCTGGACAGGACCTGGTCGCGGGTGCGGAGTTGGGACAGCGCCTTGAGAGTGGCCTTTACCACGTTGGCGTGATTGGAGG
>JBILFE010000045.1:0-11251 GCA_044351705.1 Luteolibacter sp.
ATGCCAACGGCTTCACACACGGCCCGCACGCCACCCCCGGCGATGATGCCGGTACCGGGCGAGGCCGGCTTGAGCAGCACCTTGCCACCGCCGAATTCAGCATAGATTTCGTGGGGGATGGTGCCATCGACGATGCACATCGGCTTGAGCACCTTTTTGGCGCCCTCGCTGGCTTTTTTGATAGCGTCGGCGACTTCGTTGGCTTTGCCGAAGCCGAGGCCGACCTTGCCGACCTTGTTGCCGGAGACGACCAGAGCGGAGAAGCTGAAGCGACGGCCACCCTTGACGACTTTGGCGCAGCGGTTGATGAAAACCACCTTTTCGGAAATTTCATTGCCTTCCGCATCGGTGGGTGCGCTGCGTTCTTCGCGGCGTGGTCCGCGACCGCGGCCGCCTTGGCCGCCACCTTGGCCGCCTTGGCCACCGCCACGTCCGCCACGATATTCGCGGGGTGCGGCGGCTGCGGGTGCGGGTGCGGCCACTTCGGCCGGCGCTTGGATATTTGAATCAGGAGGAGTTACCATGATGTGCTGGGCGTTAGAATTGGAGGCCGCCATCCCGTGCCGCATCGGCGAGGGCTTTGACTTTTCCGTGATAGAGGTGGCCGCCGCGGTCGAAGACCACCGCGTTGATACTGGAGGTGAGGGCGCGCTCGGCCAGCAATTTGCCGACTTGTTGCGCGCTGACAACATTGGACGAAGCCTTCTCGAACGATTTGTCCAGCGTGGAGGCGGAGCACAACGTGCGGCCCTGGCTGTCGTCGATGACTTGTGCGTAGATGTGCTGATTGGAGTAATGGACGGCGAGGCGCGGGCGCTCGGCAGTGCCGACGACTTTGCGGCGGATGCGATCGTGGATGCGGCGGCGGATGTCCTTGCGATTGATGGTGCTCATGATGCCGGAATGGGAGTGGGGGTGAGGGCGGCGGGGATGGATTATTTGCCGACGCTTTTGCCTTCCTTGCGGCGGACGTGCTCACCGACGTAGCGGACGCCTTTGCCCTTGTAGGGTTCTGGCGGATAGTAGGCGCGGACTTCTGCGGCAAATTGGCCGACGAGTTGTTTGTCAATTCCTTCCACTTTGATTTTGGTGTTTTCCGCGACGGTGACGGTCAGGCCGGTCGGGATGGGATGGAGCAGTGGATGGGAGCGCCCCAGGGACAGATCGAGATCCGCGCCCTTGACGGCGGCGCGCAGGCCGACGCCTTGGATTTCGAGGTTCTTGGTATAGCCTTGGGTGACGCCGAGGATCATGTTTTGGACGAGGCTGCGGGCGGTGCCGTGGAGGGCTTTGTGCTGGCGCAGTTCGCTGGCGCGCGAGACGACGACCTTGCCGTCTTCGTGGATGAGGGAGATGCCGTCCGGGAGCTTGAAGTCGAGGCGGCCTTTGGGGCCTTCGACGCTGACTGTGCGGCCGTCGAGAGAGACGGCGACTTTATCCGGGAGGGAGATTGGTTTGAGACCGACTCGTGACATGGTGTTAGTTTCCTTTGGCGAGTTGGGGTTTACCAGACGGAGGCGAGGAGTTCGCCGCCGAGTTTCTGACGTTTGGCGGTGCCGCCGGACATGATGCCTTTCGAGGTGGAAAGGATGGAAATGCCGAGGCCGGACATGACGGAGGGGATTTCATCGAAGCCGACGTAGTGGCGGCGTCCCGGCTTGGACACGCGCTTGAGGTCGGTGAGAACCGCGCGGCCGTCGAGGAATTTCGGCTTGAGCTTGAGCATGGTGCGGGTGCCGGTGACCACCTCATAGTTCCAGAGGTAACCTTCCTCTTGGAGGATGCGGGCGATGTCAGCTTTGATTTTAGAGTATGGGGCGGTGAATTCCTCGTTGCCAGCGTTACAAGCATTCTTGAAACGGGTGAAGAAGTCGGCGATTGGATCGGTTAGAACTGCCATGGTAGGGATTCCTTTAGTGAGTGGACCGGGTGGGGGTTATACGGTGGCAGCGGGCGGTTGGGTGGTGGCGGCTTCCGCTTCGTTAGCCTTCTTCATATCGCGGAAGGGCATGCCGAGTTCGGCGAGAAGCTCGCGGCCGGCGGCGTCGGTGGGGGCGGAGGTGACAAAGATCAGGTCAAAGCCGATGAGGCGTTTGATTTGGTCGATCTCGATTTCCGGGAAGATCGATTGTTCCTGGATGCCGCAAGCGTAGTTGCCGCGGCCGTCGAAGGATTTCGAGGAGATGCCGCGGAAGTCGCGGATGTTGGGGGCGGTGATATTGATGAAGCGGTGCATGAACTCCCACATGCGGGCACCGCGGAGGGTGACCCGTGCGCCGAGGGGTTCACCCTCGCGGAGTTTGAAATTGGCAACCGCCTTTTTGGAAAACGAGATGGACGGGCGCTGGCCGGTGATCTTGGTGATCTCGTTGGCGGCGTCATCGACGGCGAGTTTGCGGTCCGGGGACTTGCCCATGCACGAGGTGACCACGATTTTTTCAAGGCGTGGGATCTGATGCGGGTTGGTGTAGCCGAACTTTTTCTTGAGGTTCGGGACGACCTTGTCTTGGTAGTGTTGTTGTAGTGGCGGGGTGCTCATGGCGGTAGCGGGTCAGCGCGGGGTTGGTTGGGCGCTTAAGCGCGGACGGAAGCGGGGGCTTCAGACCAGTTTTTTGACATTGGAGATATGGACAGGGCCATCGATGGTCTTGATGCCACCATCGGGCTCTTTTTCGGAACGTTTGACGGCTTTTTTGATAGGGCGGCCGCCCTCGACGACGACCAGGCCCTTGACGGCATCGACGCTGAGGACGAGGCCGCGATTGCCTTTTTTATTGCCAGCGATAATTTGGACTTGGTCGCCTTTTTTGACGTGGGTCTTGATTCGGCTCATCAGATTGAAGTGGGGTGGGAGTTGGGAACTGGGCGTGGTTCAGAGCACCTCTGGGGCGAGGGAGACGATTTTCATGAAGCCCTTTTCGCGGAGTTCACGGGCGACGGGGCCGAAGATACGGGTGCCGCGGGGGTTGTTGTCCTTGTCAATGACGACCACCGCGTTGCTGTCGAAGCGCAGGGTGGAGCCATCGGGGCGGCGGATCGGATAGGCAGTGCGCACGATAACGGCCTTGACCACGCTGCCTTTTTTGACGCTGGCGGTAGGGGTGGCATCGCGGATGTGGCAGGTGATGACGTCGCCGATGCGGGCCGAGCGGGTGCGTTTGCCGAGCACGCCGATCATTTTGGCGGAGCGGGCGCCGGTGTTATCGGCGACGGCGATCATGGATTCCATTTGGATCATGGCAGTAGAAAATTTAAGATTTGAAATTTAGAATTTGAGATCCGGCGGGCGCCGGCTCAATGACTGATGACTTCCTGAAGTGCCCAGCACTTGAGTTTGGAAAGCGGGCGGGTTTCAACGATGCGGACGCGGTCACCGATTTGGGCCTGGCTGGCTTCATCGTGGACGTAGTATTTTTTGGAGCGCTTGACAATTTTGTTGAACTTGGGATGGGGAACACGCGCGATGTGTTCGACGACGATGGTTTTATCCATCTTGTTAGATATGACCATACCGACGCGCGTTTTGCGCAGGTGCAGCCTGGTTTCCTGGGAAGTCTCGCTCATAGTGGGAATGGTTTAGGCGTTGGGGTGGGCGGCAGGTCAGGCAAGCTTGCGATCGCTGAGGAGGGTGAGGATTTTGGCAGTTTCGCGCCGCACGGTGCGGATGCGGGCTGGATTTTCCAACTGGCCGGTGGCCCGCTGGAGACGGAGGTTGAGGGTTTCTTGCTTGAATTCACGGAGACGGGCAGCGAGCTCGTCAGCGGTGCATTCGCGGAGGTCTTTGACTTTGGTTCGGGCCATGGTTCAAACGGTTGAGGGATTGGGCGGGGGCAGATCTCAGAGGTGAGGATTGCGGATGACGAGGCGGGTGCGGATGCCGAGTTTGTACGAGGCGAGGCGCATGGCTTCACGGGCTTGGGATTCAGGGATACCCCCGATTTCAAACAGGATGTTGCCGGGCCGGACCACGGCAACCCAGCCTTCGACGGCACCCTTGCCTTTACCCATCCGGGTTTCCGGGGGGCGGGAGGTGTACGGCTTGTGCGGGAAGATGCGAATCCAAACTTTGCCTTTGCGCTTGAGGGAGCGGTTGATGGCGATACGGCAGGCTTCAATCTGGCGGTTGGTCATCCAGCCGCGGTCGAGTGTCTGCAGGCCGAAGTCGCCAAAGGCGACGGTGGTTCCCGTCTGGGCATTGCCAGAGCGGCTTCCGCGGTGGCTTTTGCGGAACTTGGTTCGTTTGGGCATTAGGGCCATGGCTCAGTCCTTCTTGGGTAAAATGTTCGGGTGAATAGCTTGGAACGGTTAGAGAAACTCAGTTGCGCGGGGGGGGGCGGCGGTTGTTGCGGTCACCGCGGTCACCACCCCGGTCGGAGCGATCTCCGCGATCATTGCGATCATTGCGGCCTTGGGCTTGCTTGGGATCCTCTTCTTTTTTGTTAACCCAACATTTGACACCGATAATGCCATAGAGGGTGCGGGCTTCGGCGAAGCCGTATTCAAGAGGCACGCGCAAGGTTTGCAACGGCACTTTGCCTTCACGATAGGATTCGGCACGGGCGATATCGGTGCCACCCAGACGGCCGGCGACGCGTAACCGGATGCCTTCCGCGCCGAATTCCATGGCGGTTTGCAGGGCGCGTTTCATGGCACGGCGGAAGCTGATGCGGCGCTCGAGTTGGACCGCGATCTGTTCGGCGATGAGTTGGGCGTCGAGTTCGGGTTTGCGGATTTCCAAGATGTCGAGTTTGACTTGGGCGCCCTTGCAGATATCGGTGATATCCTTGGTCATGACCTCGATTTCCTTGCCCTGGCGGCCGATGATGAGGCCGGGGCGGGAGGTGTGGAGGGTGACGCGGACGCTATTCCAAGCGCGTTCGATGACGACCTTGGCGAGGCCGGCATTCTGGAGTTTGTTGCGGAGGTAGGTACGGACGGAAAGATCCTCGTGGAGCTTGTCGGTGTAGTCTTTGCCGCTGGCATACCACTTGGAGCGCCAGTCCTTGTTGACAGCGAGGCGGAATGCGATCGGATTTACTTTCTGGCCCATGGTCGGTGAGGGATGAGATTAATGTGGGAGGGTTAGGCTTGTTCTTCCTCGGGAGCAGCGGCAACCGGGGTTGGGGGGGACTTTTTCTTGGCGACCTTGGAAAGGGTCTTTTTCTTTTTCTCGGGGGCGGAGCCGACGAGGGTGATATAGATGTGGCTGGAACGCTTGAGCAGCGGGCCGGCCGAGCCTTTGGCGCGAGGGCTGAAGCGGCGGAGGGTGGGACCCGCACCGATGACCGCCTCCTTGATGACGAGGGTGTTGGTATCGAGTGAGTAGTTGTTTTCCGCGTCGGCGATGGCCGTTTTGAGGGTCTTACCAATCAGGGTGGCGGCCTTCTTCGGGGTGAAGTTGAGAATATCCAGGGCGCTCGATACAGGGAGTCCCTGAATTTCCCGGGCCACGTCACGCGCTTTTTGAGGCGAGAGGCGGATGAATTTGGTGCTGCTTTTGACTTCCATGGGTCGTCTGACGTGAGGGTTGGGGTGGCGGTGAGGCTTATTCGGTTTCGAGAACGGCGAGGTCGCCGGGGCGGGGAGATTCGGCGGCGGCGGCTATTTCGCTGAAGGCGCCGCTGACGGCCTTGCGGACGTCGGCGAGAATGGCTTTGCCGTACGGCTGTTGACCCCGCATGAGGCGGAAGTTCATGCCGATTTTGGCGCCCTGGTTTTCACCCAGGTTGAGGACAAGCATGCCGCTTTCTTGATCGATGCTGACGACCTTGGCCTGTTGGAGAGAGCCGGATTGAACCGTGGAACGGGGTTTCTGGCGCAATCCGAGGATGGCGTCAAGCTCGCGCAGCGAGGTTTCCACCCGCATCCGCGCATCCGGGTCGGACACCACCGCCTGGCGCAGATAGTCAACCACGGCCGCAGTGAGGCGCATGGCAGTGGTTTCCAGCCCGGTGAGGCGTTCTTTGGAGATTTCGAGGTCGGCGGCGGCGCGCACCAAGCGGTCATCGCCGCCATCGAAGAGGTTTTTGCCGAGGGCTTCGAGGCGCAGGCGGACTTGGGCGAGTTGCTCGGAGGCGAGTTTCTCGCCGCAATTGGCCTCGGCGAGACTGCGTTGCAGGGCGCGGTTTTGGCCTTGGAGGTTGGCGAGGGCCTCCTGCAAATCCTCGACATTCGGGCTTTGGGCCGGACACCAAGCGGCCGATACCAACACCCCGAAGGTGGTGGCAAGGGTCCAGAGGTGGAGGCTCGAGCGCATGAATGTGAGGAGAGTGAAGGACAAGGGGGTTATTTCTTACCGATACCGCCGTGGTTGCGGAAGATGCGGGTCGGGGCGAATTCGCCAAGTTTATGGCCGACCATGTTTTCGGTGACGTAAACCGGCACGAAGGTTTTGCCATTGTGCACGGCGAAGTTGTGGCTGACGAAGTCCGGTGTGATCATGGACTTGCGGCTCCAGGTTTTGATGGGCTTGCGGTCGGATCCGGCTTCGGCGACGAGGTCAATCTTGGCGAGCAGCTTTTGATCAACGTAAGGGCCTTTCTTGAGGGAGCGGGGCATGGGAGTCGGGGCGTTGGAATGCGGGTCAGTGACGGAGGCGGCGGCTTATTGCTTCTTATGGCGGGATTCAACGATGAAAACCGAAGTGATCTTCTTGGGATTGCGGGTCTTCTGGCCCTTGGCATGACCCCAGGGGCTGAGCAGATGCTGGCGACCACCACCGGATTTGGACTTGCCTTCGCCACCGCCATTGGGGTGATCGACCGGGTTCATGGTCATGCCACGGACGGTTGGGCGGACGCCCATCCAGCGGGTGCGGCCGGCCTTGCCCGAAATTTCGTTCATGTGATCGCGGTTGCCGACTTGGCCGATGGTGCAGAAGCAGGCGTCGTGGAAGCGGCGGATTTCACCGGAGGGCATTTTGACCAGGGCCCAGCCGCCATCGCGGTTGGACAGAACCGCTTGCTGGCCAGCGGAGCGGGCCACCTTGCCGCCGTTGCCTGGCAGCAATTCGATGTTGTGAATGGAGGTGCCGAGCGGCACGCTGCGCAATGGCATGGCATTGCCGGTCTTGGGGGCAACCTTGTCACCGGCCACCACGGAGGCTCCCACTTCCAAGCCGACCGGGGCGAGGATATAGGATTTCTGACCGTCTTCATATTGGATGAGGGCGATGCGGCAGGTGCGGTTGGGATCGTACTCGATGCCAATGACCGTGGCAGCCATATCATGCTTGCGACGTTTGAAATCGATGATGCGATAGTGGCGCTTGTGTCCGCCGCCGACGTGGCGGCAGGTGATACGACCGGTGTTGTTACGGCCGCCGGAGCGCTTGAGCGGGGTGAGGAGACTCTTTTCCGGTGTGCTCTTGGTCACCTCCTCGAATGAAGGATGCGACTTGTAGCGGGCGGAGGGAGTGATGGGATTAAAGTTTTTCAGGGGCATGACTACGTTTGGAGCAACTCAAGGGGACACTCAGACAAGGTCGAGCGTTTCGCCTTCTTGGAGACGGACAATGGCTTTTTTCCAATGGTTGGTGCGCCCGGCATCAGCGCGGCGACGACGACGGAGTTTGCCGGCGCAGTTGGCCGTGCGGACAGAGCAGACTTTTTTTCCAAAAAGGGTTTCGACGGCTTGCTTGATTTCAAGCTTGTTGGCCTTGCGGTCAACTTCGAGGACAACCTCGTTGTTGGTTTCTTGAAGCAGCGTCGCCTTTTCGCTGAGGTGGACGTTTTTAACGACCTGGTAGATGTCTTTCATGGTCTGGGTAAGAGGGGGTCCTGGGTTCAGGCAGTGCGATTGGCCAGAGTGGTGATGGCGTCACCCACGAGGATGACGGACTTGGCAAGGAGTAGTTGTTCGACGTTGAGATCGTTGGCGGTGACGAGTTGCACCCAACTGACGTTGCGTCCGGCCAAATAGGTGTTGTCATCAAAGGCATTGCCGACGACAAGGATTTTGGCCGGGGCCGTGATGGCGGAAATCGCGCTGACAAACGACTTGGTCTTGCCGTCGGGCACCGTGAACGCATCCACCGTGCGGATGGTGCCAGCGCGGGTCAGGTCACCCAGCACCCGGCGCAGGGCGAGCTTGCGCACGTTCTTGGGCACTTTCTTGGAATAATCGCGGGGCCGGGGGCCGAAGACGACGCCACCGCCGACAAAGATGGGGGCGCGCTTGTCGCCATGGCGGGCGTTTCCGGTGCCCTTTTGCTTGAAGATTTTCTTATTGTTACCGGAGACTTCACCACGGGTTTTGGTGCAGGCTGAGCCGGTACGGCGGTTGGCACGATAGGCGGTCACGAGGTCGTGAACGGCCTGTCGGCCTTTTTCGACGCCGACCAAAACGAGGTTGGCGGCTTGGGCGTCTTCAACGGTGAAGGTCTTTGCGAACATGACGGGGATGCGGTGTGAAAGGTTAGAGAGTGCCTGCGGCGGATCAAGCAGTCTTCTTTTTGGCGGGACGGACGGTGAGGTAGCAGCCTTTGGCACCGGGAACCGGGCCGGAGACCAGAATGACTCCGTCCTCAGGACGGATCGCCACAATTTTCAGATTCTGCACGGTGCTGCGGGTGGTGCCATGATGACCGGGCATTTTCTGGTTTTTCCAGACGCGGCCGGGGGTGGAGCGGCAACCGATGGCGCCGGTGCGGCGGTGCATCATCGAGCCGTGGGTTTGTTTGAGGCCGCCGAAGCTGTAGCGTTTGTAAACCCCTTGGAAGCCCTTGCCGATGGAGTTGCCAATCACATCCACCCACTGGCCTTCGGTGAAAATTTCAAGTCCGGGGTGGGTGGCAGGCGGGGTGGCACCATTGTCCAGGCGGAATTCCTTGACGAAGCGCTTGGGCGCGGAGCCGGCTTTCTTGAAGCGGCCGAGGTCCGGTTTGGACACCCGTTGTTCCTTTTGATCGCAAAATCCGACCTGCACGGCGGTGTAGCCGTCGCTGTCCGGGGTTTTGACTTGGAGCACGGTGTTGTCGGAAACATCGATGACGGTGACGGGAATCATGCTGCCTGCCTGTTGATCAAACAGACGGGTCATGCCGAGTTTTTTGCCTAGTAGACCGAGTGACATGGCGGATGGGAGATGGAAGATTGTAGATAGAGGATCGAGGATGCAGCGAGCGGGACTCAGATGCGGATGGTGATGTCAACGCCAGCAGGAAGGTTGAGTTTCTTCAACTCATCCACGGTGCGGGCGGTGGGATCGACAATGTCGAGAAGGCGCTTGTGGGTGCGAATCTCAAATTGTTCGGCAGACTTTTTGTTGACGTGAACCGAGCGGTTGACACTGAATTTTTCAATCCGGGTGGGAAGCGGGATCGGCCCGGCGACGCGGGCACCGGTGCGCTTGGCGGTCTCCACGATTTCCTGGGCCGAGCGGTCGATGGCGCGGTGGTCGTAGGCACGCAGGCGGATGCGAATTTTCTGATTTTCCATGAGGGAGGATTGGGTGACGGGTTGCGTGTGGGAGGGGGACGTGGGATGGACTATTTGCCGATGCGGTCGCTGATGATTTCTTCGGCAATGTTATTGGGGACCTGTTCGAAATGGGAGGGGGTCATGGCGTAGGAAGCGCGCCCCGAGGACAGAGTGCGCACGGCGGTGGAATAACCGAACATTTCCTTGAGCGGCACATTGGCGCGGACGATCGCGAGCTTGCCCTTGGTTTCCATGTTCTGGATATGGCCGCGGCGGCGGTTGAGGTCGCCCATGACATCGCCTTGATAGTCATCGGGCGTGGAGACTTCCACCGCCATGATCGGCTCAAGCAAAATCGACTTGGCTTTCTTAAACGCGTCCTTCATGGCGAAGATGGCGGCCATGGCAAAGGCGTTCTCATTGGAGTCGACGTCGTGGTAAGAACCATCGATGATCTCGACGTGGACATCGACGACCGGGTAGCCGGCGATGATGCCGTTGGTCATGGCCTCGGAGCAGCCTTTGAAGACGGCGTTGATGTATTCCTTGGGGATCGAGCCGCCAACCGTCTTGTTTTCAATGGTGAATCCCTTGCCCTTGTCGTTGGGCTTGACGGTCAACACGACGTGGCCGTACTGGCCGCGGCCACCGGATTGTTTGACGAGTTTACCTTCGCCGCCAGCGGGTTTGGTGATGGTTTCGCGATAGGCGATTTGGGGCGCGCCGGTATTGGCCTCGACCTTGAACTCGCGGCGGATCCGATCAATGATGATTTCGAGGTGCAACTCGCCCATGCCGGAGATGATGGTCTGGCCGGTGTCTTCATCGGTCTTGACCATGAAGGTGGGGTCTTCTTCGGATAGCCGGCCCAGGGCAATGGCGAGTTTTTCCTGATCGGCCTTGGTTTTCGGCTCGACGGCCATGGATATGACCGGATCGGGGAATGTCGGTGGCTCCAGCACCACATCGTGGCCGGCAGCCGCGATGGTGTCGCCGGTGGTGACATTCTTGAGGCCGACCATGGCGGCGATGTCACCGGCGTAACAGGCGTCGATGTCCTTGTGTTCGTTGGCCTGGATTTGAATCAGGCGGCCGACGCGTTCGCTGCGGCGGGTGCGCGGGTTGTATACGGTGTCGCCTTTTTTCACGACGCCGGAATAAACCCGGAAAAACACCAGCTTGCCAACGTACTTGTCAGCCCACAACTTGAAGGCCAGACCCACAAATTTTTCGTGGTCGGAGGTGACCACCTCGATCTGGCGCGTGTGGTCATCCGGGTCCATGCCGAGAGCCGGCGGAATGTCCAGCGGGCTGGGCAGGTAGTCCACCACCGCATCCAACAAATATTGAACACCTTTGTTCTTGAAGGCGGAGCCGCCAGTCACCGGGATCAATTTATTGGCAATGGTGGCGCGGCGAATCCCCTGCTTGAGGTCGGTGGCCGTGATCGCCTGCTCATGACAGAACTTGTCGCCGATTTCCTCATCGACATCGGCGACCGCATGAATCAATTCGTCGTAGGCTTTTTGGGCGACGGCGATGAGATCGCCGGTGAGATCCTCGACCGTGTAGGTGGAGCCGAGCTTGCCATCGTCGGAGAAATAGACCGCCTTTTGGTTGACCACGTCGATCTGGCCGATGAGTTTGTCTTCGGCACCGATCGGGATGAGGACGCGCACCGCATGGGCCCCCAGCTTTTCCTTCACCTCGTTGAAGACGCTTTCAAAATCGGCACCGGTACGGTCCATTTTGTTGACGAAGACGATGCGCGGAACGTTGTATTTGGTGGCTTGGCGCCAGACGGTTTCGGATTGTGGCTGGACACCGGCCAC
>JBILFE010000128.1:0-7762 GCA_044351705.1 Luteolibacter sp.
GATTACACTGATAGGTTAAAAATTTAGGGCTTGGAACGCGGAGCGAGCGCTAGCGAGCATGGAAAAAACCGGCGCAGCCCTAACTGGCATGGCACCGCGAAGCGGGGCAATTTAGGATTTTCTTCACAGGCTCGTTCGTGAGAATGCGGTCTGAGGCGGCAGGGTGGTGCCCTCACTCATGCCGCAGCGCCTCGATGGGATCCAGCCGCGAGGCCTTCCATGCGGGATAGAAGCCGAAAATAATCCCGATCGCGGCGGCCACCCCGAACGATACCGCAATCGCCGGCAGCGACATTTGCGTCGACCAATTCTGCATCTCACGGACGAGGATCGACGTGCCGCGGCCGACGACAATGCCCAGCCCACCGCCGGCGAGGCAGAGCAGCAATGCTTCGGTTAGAAACTGCCGCAGGATGTGATGGCGGCGGGCACCGACGGCCATGCGCAGGCCGATTTCGCGGGTGCGTTCGGTTACCGAAACGAGCATGATGTTCATGATGCCGACGCCGCCCACGGCGAGAGAAATAGCGGCCACGACCAGCAACAAGGTTCCCATCAATTCGGCCGTCCGCGATGAAGCACTCGCAATCTCGGTCATATCAAGAATCCTGAAGTCATCCGCATCCCCTTCGGTTAGTTGGTGCCGCTCGCGCAGCAGGGAGGTGATCTGTTTGATGGCAATGGGCACCTGCTCGGCATTGGCGGCCTTGGCTTGGATCATATCGATGTTCATCTGACCGACGGGTTTGGGTTTGTTAGCCAATTGCACGGACGACGCCTGGGGATAGAGTGGCGTGGGCGCCGGATAGAGGTTGTGACTGCTGCGCCCCCCCGCCGCGGCGGGGGCTGCGGCCACCGCCGATCCGGCTTTCAATCCATTGACGCGAAATTTGATCGTCGTCCATGGGGCGATAATGCAGTCGTCCTGGTCATGGCCCGTCACGTCGGCGCCGCGGCGGTCCAGCAGCCCGACGACCCGGAACGGGACGTTGCGGATGCGGATCATTTTGCCGATGGGCGATTCGTCTTCAAAGAGTTCCTGCTTCACAGTGGCACCTATCAGGCACACGGCGTTGCTCGAGAGCACGTCGGCATCCGTGAAGCACTCGCCATCGTCGAGAATTTGCCAATCCCGCGTGGCCAGGTAGCCCGGCGTGGTACCCGTCAGGCGCATCGGCGACCAGTTGCGTTTGCCGTAGGCCACCTGGGCTTGGGCCCACACCAGAGGCACGACCACGGTGACGGCCGGACATTGTTGGGCGATGGCATCCACGTCGCCGGGTTTGAGGGTCTGATAGGTGCCGGCGCCCTGGCTGACGCCGCCGTTTTTGACGGCGGCAGGAAAGATGGGGATTTTGTAGGCGCCCATGCTGGCGATGGTCTTGCCGATGGCCGCCTTCGAGCCTTGGCCGATCTCGGTCATGGCAATGACGGCCGCCACCCCGATGATCACGCCCAAGACAGTGAGGGTGGAGCGCATCTTGTGCCGCTGCAGGTTGCCCATGGCGGCACGCAACGTCGGTGGCACTAAAAAACCCACGCCATGGGCAAGGCCGGACGCGGACAGGGAGAATTGTGTAAGGGACAAACGCATGATGGATGGGAGCCACTGCTATACGGCGCTCATGCGGGGATTCTCGCAGCAAGTGCGACGATTCCTCCGGCAACCCCGCAGTTTGGTTTGTGATATCGCAAGAAAAGACGCAAGACGGCAAGACGCAAGACAAGAGAAGAGAGCGCAGCGCTTCTACATCTGCTCTTCTCTTGCGTCTTGTGTCTTGCTGTCTTGTATCTTGTGTCTTGCTGTCTTGAGTCTTCTACTCAGCCGACGAAGCGTTGCACGATGGGCATGCGGCGGCCGATGCCAAAGGCCTTGGAGGTCACGCGCAGGCCGGGGGCGGCCTGGTGGCGTTTCCATTCGTTGAGATCCACCCGGCGCTGGATCCACCGCACCGTGGTTTCAGCAAAGCCGCGGGCCATGATTTCGGCGGCGGAGAGTTGTCGTTCGACGTAGAGTTCGAGGATGGCGTCGAGCACATCGTAGGGGGGCAAGGTGTCCTGATCCTTTTGATCCGGCCGCAGCTCGGCGCTCGGCGGTTTCTCAAGCGTGCTCCATGGAATGACTTCGCGGTGGCGGTTTATCCAGCGGGCGACTTCATAGACGCGGCCTTTCGGGAGGTCCGAGATGACGGCCAGGCCGCCGCACATGTCGCCATAGATCGTGCAATAACCGACGGCGAGTTCACTCTTGTTGCCGGTGGTGAGGAGGAGATGGTTGTCCTTGTTAGAAAGGGCCATGAGAAACAGGCCGCGGATGCGGGCCTGCATGTTTTCCTCGGTGACGTCCTCGGGTTTGCCCGCAAATACCGGCCGCATGGCGGCTTTGACGGCTTCAAAGGCGGCGCCGATCGGCACCACCGTGCAGCCGATGCCGAGGTTGCGGGCAAGTGCCAGGGAATCCTCCACACTGCCGCTTGATGAATACTCGCTGGGCATGGTCAGCCCGTGCACCGCCGCCGCGCCGAGGGCGTCCGCAGCGATCGCCGCCGTGAGCGCGGAATCAATCCCGCCACTCAAGCCCAGGCAGACACTGGAAAACCCGCACTTGGTGACGTAATCGCGCAGGCCGAGCACCAGCGCTTGATAGAGTTGGGCCGCGTCATTTCCCTCGGGTTCCGGGGCGTCTGTGGGGGTGGCAAATGGATCCAGCACGCGGCAGGCCTCGCCAAAGCCGGGCAGTTGCGCGCTGATGCGCCCGCTGGGGCTGGCCACCAGCGAGTGGCCGTCAAACACGAGTTGGTCATTGCCGCCGACCGAATTGCAATAGACCACGGGCACCTTGGCATGGCTGGCGACTTCGCCGAGCATGGCGCGGCGAAGTGCTGGCTTGCCGAGATGAAACGGAGAGGCGCTCAGATTGAGGAGCAGGTCCATGCCCTTGGCCGTCAATTCCGCGACCGGATCGCGCTCGTAAAACGGCCGCTGCAAATAGTCCTCGGTCCAAATATCCTCGCACAGCGTCACCCCGATGCGCAGGCCTTGCCATGCGACCGGCTCGCAGCTATCGCCGGGCTCGAAGTAGCGGCGTTCATCGAACACATCGTAGGTGGGCAGCAGGGTTTTCCAAATGCGATGGCGGATCTGCCCGCCTTCCAACCACGCCGCGGCATTGCGAAACGGCTTGCCGCGCCGCGCCGGATGATTGTGGTCCACGTAGCCCACCAGCAGCGGCACGTCACGGATTTCATCCGCCAGATAGTCCAGCGCTTGCAGGCACTGCGGCACAAATTGCGATTTAAACACCAGATCCCGCGGCGGGTAACCCACCAGTGCCAACTCCGGCGTGATGACCAAGTCCGCGCCCGCATCCAGGCATTCGCGGTAGCCGGCGAGGATGCGTTTCACATTTCCGGGAAAGTCCCCGACCACCGAGTTGATTTGAGCAAGGCCAATGTGCATGACGCGCTTAGACAACACCGGTCCGCCGCCCAGTAAAATGGAAAAATACCGTTAGCCCCGCCAATCGTCGAAAATTCCTCGTTTTGGGGCAAATGACGGCTTGCCGCGGCGTGCTTTTCCATTTAGTTTGCGCCTCAAGTCACAGTCGCCATGAAGATTTTCCGTATATTCCCCGTCCTTCTTGCCGTGCTTCCTGCGTTCGCCCAAACCGAACCGGCCAAACCCGGCGCCAAACCCGAAACCCCCGCCGCAGAACAAAAAATGCTGCTGCCCAACCAGCAGGCATTTCTCAACCTGCCGGAAGAACGCCGCAAGGAGTTTGCCAAGCTCCTGGGCGAGGCCGAGCGCCTGTTCCAACAAAAACGCATTTTTGAAACCTTCGACATTCTCGACAAACTCGACGCCGTGTTTCCGGACAGCCCGGAAAGCTACAACTACCGCGGCTCGTGTTACGTGGAAATCCGCAGCTTTGACAAGGCCCTCGCCGCCTTCAACAAGGCCCTGACCCTCGCCCCGGATAATGCCAGCATCAACTTCAACGTCGCCGAAGTGTATTTTGTCACCAAGAAATGGCAGCAGTGTCACGATCTGTTTATCAAAGTCCTCAAAGACACCCCGCCCACCAATCTCCCCCTGCGCCGCCTCATCGAATTCAAAATCCTGTTGTGCAAAAAGAAACTCGGCCTCAAGGAAGAAGCCGTTGCCCTGGCCAACAAATACGACATTGATGACGACTCGCCGTTCCACTGCTACTCGCAAGCCGCCATCGCCTATGATGACAAAAACCTCGCCAAGGCCGAGGAATGGCTCGCCATCGCCGCCCGCATCTTCCCCAATCCCGATGTGCTGGCACCTTGGAAAGATACCATCATCGAATTCGGTTACATCAAAAGCTTCTACGGCGGCGACCTCAACGAGCAATAACTTCTCCCGCAAATCCTCCTAACCGAAAAGCAACCCCGAATATCCAGCCCCAATTCTTTCATGACAACAGACCTATCAAGACGCGGCTTCATCAAAAAATCGGCAATGGCCGGCACTCTCCTGGGTTTCCCCACCCTCATTCCTTCCAGCGCCCTGGCCAGAGGCGGCAAGGCCTCCCCTAACAGCAAGGTCAACGTCGCCCTCATCGGCTGCGGCGACCGCTCGGGCTATGCGGCGAATTACAAGAGCTACGACAAATCGGTGGTGGTCGCCGTCTGCGATCCGATCAAGAGCCGGCGGCTGGCGCGCAAGCAGCAGTTCGGCAATTGCGACGACTACAATGATTTCCGCGAGGTGCTGGCCCGCAAGGACGTCGACGCGGTGCATATCGCCACCCCGGACCATTGGCACGTGCCGATTTCGCTCATGGCGGCGCAGGCCGGCAAGGACATGTACACGGAAAAACCGTTAGGCATCAGCATCGCGCACGACAAGAAGGCGCGCGAAATTGTGGACAAGTATGACCGGATCTTTCAATACGGCGCGCAGCAACGGTCGATCGAGCACGTGCGGCGCGGCATCGAGTTGGTGCTCAACGGCCACATCGGTGAAGTCAAGGAAACCTATGTGTGGGCACCGCGCGGTGCGTCAGGCGGCACACTTGCGGAAACGCCCGTGCCGGAGGGCTTCGACTACGAAATGTGGCTCGGGCCCGCGCCCAAGGCACCCTTCTGCAACGACCGCTGCCTCGTCCAGAGCCCGCGCAACGGGATTTTCCATATCTACGATTACGCCATCGGCTTTGTCGCCGGCTGGGGCGCGCATCCGGCCGACATGTTGCAGTGGTGGCTGGATCACTCGGGACTTCCTAACATGCCGGTCTCGTGCGAGGCCAAGGGCGTCATCCCGACGACGGGTCTGTTCAACACGCTGACCCACTGGGACGCACAGTTTATCTATCCGAACGGTCTGAAGCTGCGCTTCATGGACGACGAATCGGCAGGCAAGGAGAAGCCGCATCCCGGAATTGGAGGGGACCATGGCACGCTCTTTGTCGGGAGTGAGGGCTGGGTGCGGGTGAGCCGCGGCGGTTGGAAAACCTCCAGCAATGAATTGCGCGAGAAAGCCCGCGACCCGGGACCCAAGACCCTGCCGGTCAGCCGCGACCAAATCCAGAACCTGGTCGATTGCGTGCTGAGCCGCGAGCAACCGGTCGATAACCTGCATTCCGCGGTGCGCTCGGACATCCTGTGCCATCTCATCGACATCAGCGCGCGGACCGGCCGCAAGATCGCCTGGGATCCGGCCAAGGAAACCATCACCGGTGACCCGCAGGCGGAAGCCATGATGCATCGCGAGCTGCGCCCGCCGTGGACGCTGTGAGCCGCGAACTGCAACATTGGCCATGAAGAACACCGCGACTCTTGCCGTGCGCTTGGTTTGCGGGTTGTGCCTGGTGGCGTCCGCCGTGGCCGAGCCGCCGGCGCCAACCCAGGGTGCGGCCTTCGCCAAGAAAGCCTATCAGCCACAACCGCTGCCGCAATTCGCCGCCTTGCGGGACAAGTTGCCGGCACCCGTCTTCGGGGAGAATCCGGAATGGGTGACGATGTATTGGAAGGCATGGGAACTCGCGTTCAAGAATTTCCATGAGCCGGCGGCCGGCAGTGGCTACGTTTCCCAGTTCATTGATGCCGCGTTCAACCAGAACATTTTCCTCTGGGACACCTGCTTCATGACCCTGTTCTGCAACTACGGCCACCCGCTCGTGCCGGGCATCGGCTCGCTCGACAATTTCTACGCCAAACAATACGACGATGGCGAAATCTGCCGCGAAATCAACCGCACGACCGGCCGCGACTACACCGAGTGGGTCAACCACGAAGGCAAGCCGCTGTTCTCCCGCTGGGGATGGAGCGGCCCGCGCAACGCCCCCGTCACCTATCAAGGACGGCCGGCCCCGGCAACACTACCCAAGCTGACGCTCGACGCGCTCAATCATCCCATCCTGGCCTGGGCGGAGCTGGAAAGCTGCCGCGTCACCGGCGACAAGGCACGCCTGGCTTTGGTCTATCAACCCTTGGTCGGCTATTACCGCGCCTTGCAAACCTACATCCGGCAGGGCAATGGCTTGTACATGACCGACTGGGCCAGCATGGACAATTCGCCGCGCAACCGGTTCCTCGACGGCGGCGGCTGCGCGGTCGACACCTCGAGTCAGATGGTGCTCTTCGCGCGAAACCTCGCCACGATCGCGGATTCGTTAGGCAAACCAGAGCCGGCCCGCGAATTCACCCGTGAGGCCGACGAGCTGAGCCGCATGATCAATGACTTGATGTGGGATCCGCAACGGAAGTTCTACTATGACCTAACAGTCGATGGCAAGCGCGCGCCGATCAAGACGATTGCCGGCTTTTGGCCGCTGCTCGCCGGCGTGGCGTCGCCCGCCCAAGCGCAGGATTTGGTCAACGAATTGAACAACCCTCAGACCTTCAAGCGCCTCCACCGGGCACCCACCTTGGCGGCCGACCAACCCGGCTACGACCCCGCCGGTGGTTATTGGCGCGGTGCGGTATGGGCGCCAACGACCCTCATGGTCATTCGCGGCCTGGAGCGCTACGGGCAACATCAACTCGCCCGCGAGATCGCCCTCAACCACCTCGCAGTCATGGGGCAGGTCATGCGCCAAACCGGAACCCTGTGGGAAAACTACGCCCCCGACGCCGCGGCCCAGGGGAAACCCGCCAAGGGCGATTTCGTCGGCTGGAGCGGGATCGGGCCGATCCTTTGCTTGTTCGAGTTCGCAATCGGACTCAAGCCGGATGCCTTGTCTAACACGTTAACGTGGGATCTGAACTCGCCGGCCGTTTCCGGTTGCGATCGATTCCGTTTCAACGGGCATGTAGTCACGCTCAAGGCGGAGCCGGTAACGGGCGGGTTCCTCGGGTTCACGGTGTCCGCCGATTCGGACGGAGCCTTCAAGCTGCGAGTCCGGCACGGCGGCAACACCGAAGCATACGAAGTCAAACCGGGCGGCAATGTATTTTCCTTTCCGCAGCGCCCCTGACGAAACATCGCGCCGGCAGCTATCTGCACATCGCCCACCACTCCTTTTCCATCCACCGGATCGATCATGCCGCTAGCCGCTACCTCGGCATGGTTTGTCATTTCAACAAATGCCCCAAGCACAAGCACAAGTGCGAGTGCCGGGTCCCAGGATGCGGTGCCAATCGCTTCGTCCAGATCCTTCCAAGGTTCCACCTCATACCCCGCCGCCTGAACGAATTCAACTCACAGATTCTCTTCCAGCGCCCGGCATGAACCAACCTCACAGTTCCTGAGCTAGGTGGAAAATAGAAACCACGGATTACACGGATTACAC
>JBILFE010000129.1:0-7761 GCA_044351705.1 Luteolibacter sp.
TTCAAAAGCATGGTCGAACCCGTCCCGCTGGCCATCATCCTCTCAGATGAAAGCCAACACCTCACCCACTACGTCAACCCGACGATGGTCGATTTGTTCGGCTATACCCATGAGGACATCCCAACCATCAAGCAATGGTGGAACCTGGCCTATCCCGACCCGATCTACCGGCGTAAAATCGCCGAGGAATGGACCCGCCATGTCGATCACGCGCTGGCCAACAAAACCGCCGTTGAACCCCTCGAAGTCGTCATCACCTGCAAGGATGGTTCCACCAAAACCATTTCCTGGGGCTACATCACCCTGGGCGGCAAAAACTATTCTTACGGGCTCGATCTAACCGCCCGAAAACTGGCCGAGGAAGCGTTGCGCGAGTCGCTGCGCGAGAAGGAGGCCTTGTTGCGGGAAATCCATCACCGGGTCAAAAACAACCTGCAGATCATCAGCAGCTTGTTGCGATTGCAATCCGGCAAAACCACCAACGCCATTGCCAAAATCTCGCTGCTGGACATGCAAAACCGCGTCCATTCCATGGCCCTCATCCACGAGCACCTCTACCTCTCGGAAAACCTCGCCGCCATCGACCTCGCCGTCTACCTCAGAAGTCTCTGTAGCCAATTGTTCCGCACCCTGGTGACAAAGCCCGGCTCCATCCATCTGCACTTGAACCTATCCCCGGTCATCCTCGCCATCGACCAAGCCATCCCATGCGGCCTGCTCGTCAACGAACTCGTCACCAACGCCCTCAAGCACGCCTTCCCCGCGGACCGCGGCGGCGATCTCTGGGTGGACCTCCACTTCCTCCCGCACAGCCCATGCTGGCACCTGCGGGTGGCCGACAACGGTGTCGGCCTGCCGCCGGACTTTGACCTGGCACAGCTCAGTTCGCTTGGGTTGCAATTGGTCATTAACCTGGCACGCCATCTCGACGGAGACGTGCAAATTGGAGCTGGACCTGGCACCGTTTTCGAGGTTCAATTCAAAGTGCCGCGCAAAGCCAGCCCTCAAGGATGAACCATTGCTGAATGCAGGAGCCGCCGGGATGCTTGTCCTAACCTAAAAACATCATGAACCAACCGCGCCTATTGATAGTTGAAGACGAAGCCATCGTGGTGGCGGACATCACCATCCGCCTGACTCAACTCGGCTACACGGTGGTGGGCACCACCGCCAGCGGCGAAGATGCCATCACCCTGGCCGAAGCCGTGCAGCCGGATTTGGTGCTCATGGACATCCACCTGCAAGGGGCCATGGACGGCGTGACCGCCGCCCATGAACTGCGCACCCGGTTGCGACTGCCGGTGGTTTTTCTAACGGCCTACGCCGAGGGCAACACCTTCCAGCGCGCCAAAGAGGCCGAGCCACTTGGCTATATCCTCAAACCCTTTGAGGACCGCGAGCTCAGAATCGCCATCGACATGGCACTCTACAAGCACCAAGCCGAACGCAGACTCCAAGAGAGCGAGCAAAAGTTCAGAATGATGGTGGAAACCATTCCATTGGCGATCTGCCTGACGACTGGCAGCGAACAAACCAACCAGTACCTCAACCCGACGATGACCCAATTGTTTGGGTATACCCTGGAGGATATTCCGACCATCCACCATTGGTGGCAACTGGCCTATCCGGATGCCACTCAGCGCCGCAGCTTCGAGACGGAATGGAGCGCCAAAGTCAAGGCCGCCCTGGTCTCCAACGAGCCGGCTGAGGCCATGGAATCGGAGGTCATCTGCAAGGACGGATCGAAGAAAACCATCGCCTGGGAGTTCATCCCCATGGGCGAGGACTACTATGCGTGCGGCCTGGATCTGACTGCGCGCAAACAGGCCGAAGAAGCCCTGCGCGAGAAATTCGCCGAGTTGGAACGTTTCAACAAAGTGGCGGTGGGCCGGGAATTGCGCATGATTGAGTTAAAGCAAGAGATCAACGCCCTGCTGCGGGCATCCGGCCGGCCGGAGAAATACAAAATCGCCAATGAGCAGTCATGAGTCACCCTCCGTGCCATCACAACCGTCAGTGCGCGACGCGCCTCTGACCGGTCTCATCCGCTTGTTGCAAGACACCCTGGACATCGACGTCTCCGCCTACGACGAAACCTTCCTGCGCAAATCACTCGCCACGCACATGCGGGCAAGCGGCATTGACTCCATCGCGGCCTATGGCGAGTATTTGATCGGCCATCGCGCTGCGGCCATGGCCTTGCAGGCCTCGCTGCAAATTTCCCACAGCGAGTTCTTCCGCGACCCGCTCACCTATGCCATGCTCGAACAACGCATCCTGCCCCATCTGCTCGCCACCAAGGCTGCCGCCGGCCACAGCGAAATCCGCATCTGGTCGGCTGCCTGTGCTGCCGGCCAGGAAGCCTGGTCGGTGGCCATCCTGCTGGATGGCTTGACCAAGGCGGGTGCCCCCGCGCCTGCCTATCGGATCTTCGCCTCCGACATCGCGGAGCCCGAATTGACCCATGCGCGGGCGGGAGTGTATAGCGCCAAGGCGGTGGGCAATGTGCGTTTGCGGCACCTGAGCGAGTGCTTCATCCAGCAAGGTGAGGCGTATGCCATCGGGTCCAGACTGCGCTCCCGGGTGGATTTTTCCACCTATGATCTTCTCGATGCGGAATCCTCCAGCCCGGAAGCGAGCATTTACGGCGACTTTGATTTGATCCTGTGCTGCAACTTGCTGATCTATTACCGGCCGGCCATCCAACAGCAAATCCTCAACAAACTCTGCCGCGACCTCATCCCGGGGGGCTATCTGATCACCGGCGAGGCCGAACGCGACACCGTCGCCAAACACCCATGGCTGCGCCCCGTCGCCGCACCCACAGGCATTTTCCAGAAGACCTAACCCATCAATCAAAACCCTGCAAGCCACCCTCCTGCCGCATTCAAGCCCTCCCGCCCGCCATGAAAAAGAGTTGTTTATCAATGAAATAAAACCCAGTTTTCGCCGTGCACTGCTAGCACCCAGCAAGTCAACATGAAACTTCAAAACGTGAAAATTGCCACCCAACTTCGCCTCGGTCTGGGCTTGATCGTGGCGCTTGTAGTTGCCACCGGCGGATTCGTCTGGTACCAGACGCACCAAATCTGGCTCGGCACCAAAACCCTCTACACCCACCCGCTGCAGATTCAGGATGCCGTGGGTGCTTTAAGATTCGACATCCTGGCCATGCGCTTGGAATTTCGCAATCTGCTCCTGGCCAAGGATGCGCAGGAACGCCTCAGCGCCCTCCAGAACAGTGACATCCACTCCGCCGATGCCAAATGCCAAATCAACAATTTGCGCACTTGGTATTTGGGCTCTAGCAGCGATGTGGACGCCGTGGAAAAGGCCTTTGTGCGCTGGGTCGCGGTGCGCGATAGCAACCGGATTCTGGCCCAGGATGGCAAAATCGCCGAGGCCATGGGCCGCGTCGTGGATACCGGCGACATCGGCGTGCTCAGGGAAATCCTCAACAAATCCATCACTAAAATCGATAACTTGGCCGCGGCCAAGGTCGACCAGCTTTACCAAACGAGCACGGAGCAAAGCGCCGCCACCAAGCGCCAGTTGACCACCGTTGTCGCTGTTGTTGTATTGCTGTCGTTGCTCATCGGCGGCCTGCTGCTCAAGGAAATCAAGACCCCGCTGGCGGATCTGACCGCCGCAGCCAAACAATTCCGCCAGGGAAATCTGGAGGTGCGCAGCCAGCATGCCTCGGCTAACGAATTCGGGATTCTCGCCACCGCCTTCAACACCATGGCCGAGGCGATTCAGGAACAAACCCAGCTCAACGACCATGCCGCCGACATCGCCGAGGTCATGCTCCGCGAAAACGAGATCCATGCCTTTAGCCGCGAGATGCTCAATGGCCTCATGGCGCATACCGGCTCCCAGATCGGGGCGGTTTATTTCCAAAATAAACACCAGACCGCCTTCGTCCATTTCGAGTCCATCGGCCTGGGTGCCGGCGCACGCCATGCGTTTTCCGCCACCGAGCTGGAGGGCGAAATGGGCGCGGTGTTGGCCACGCGCCGCATCCAGCACCTCACGGACATTCCCGCAGACACCCGCTTCACCTTCGCCACGGTAAGCGGCACCTTCACCCCGCGCGCCATCCTAACCATCCCGGTGCTGACCGGCAACGCCGTGGTCGCCGTCATTTCGCTCGCCAGCGTCCATGCCTATAGCGAATCCGCGCTGCGCCTGGTGGACAAAGTCTGGAGTGTCCTGTGCGCCCGCATCAACGGCGTGCTGGCCATCCGCAAAATCCAATATTTCGCCGAGCAGCTCGAGGACCAAAACCACGAGCTCGAAGACCAGCAACGGAAACTCGCGGCGCAGACGGCCGAGCTGACCGAGCAAAACACCGAACTGGAAATGCAGAAACACCAACTCGATGAAGCCAACCGGCTCAAAAGCGCCTTCCTCTCTAACATGAGCCACGAGCTGCGCACCCCGCTCAACTCCGTCATCGCCCTCTCCGGCGTGCTCAACCGCCGCTTGGCCAACGCCATCCCGCCCGAGGAATATGGCTACCTCGAAGTCATCGAACGCAACGGCAGAAACCTGCTGCTGCTCATCAACAACATCCTGGATTTGTCGCGCATTGAAGCCGGCCGCGAGGACGTCAGCCTCAGACGCTTCTCGATCCATGAATGGATCAGCGAGACTGTGGCCATGCTCGAGCCACTGGCTCGCGAAAAAAACATCGAGCTCATCAACCGCGTCAGTGATGACCTGCCGCTGCTCACCTCGGACCCCGAAAAATGCCAGCACATCCTGCAGAACCTCGTCGGCAACGCGATGAAATTCACCGATGCCGGCTACGTCGAAATCTCTGCCCGCACCGTGGATGGCTACCTGCTGGTGGCAGTGCACGATACGGGCATCGGCATCGCCAGCGACCAAATCCACTATATCTTCGATGAATTCCGCCAGGCCGACGACAGCACATCCCGCAAATATGGCGGCACCGGCCTGGGTTTGGCCATCGCCAGAAAGTACGCCCTGCTCGTCGGCGGCGATATCAGCGTGGAAAGCACTCCAGGCCTGGGCTCGACCTTTATCCTGCGCTTGCCGTTGGACACCGAACTGCCGGCTGCCAACCCCGCGGCGACATCCGCGCAACCCTTCGCGCCTCGCACCGGCGCCCCAAGCCCCGCCACCTGCGGCCGCCCACAGCGCCTGTTGTTAGTCGAGGATAACGCCCCGGCCATCATTCAATTGACCGACATCCTCCACTCCCAAGGCTATCAAGTCGAGGTGGCACGCGACGGCAAGCAAGCCCTCGCCCTCATTGAGCAAGCCGTGCCCGACGCCATGATCCTCGACCTGATGATGCCCGAGGTGGACGGCTTCCAGGTACTCCGCACCATCCGCAGTGTGGAGCGCACCGCCCAGGTGCCGGTTCTCATCCTCTCCGCCAAACATGTCACCCGCCAAGAACTCAGCTTCCTCACCAGCAACCATATCCATAAGGGTGACATCAACAAGGAGGGCTTGTTAGCCTCAGTCGCGCAAATGATCGCCGCTGGCGACACCGCCGCCATCCGCACCCCGCCATTGCGCCGCCGTCCCAACCGCCCCGGCAAAGCTCTCGTCCTGGTGGTGGAAGACAACCCTGACAACTTGCGCACCGCCTGCGCCTTGTTGGAACCGCATTATGAGCTCATCACCGCCGCCGATGGCCATGGCGGCATCTCCCAGGCCCGCCTCCACCAACCCGACCTGATCCTCTCCGACCTTGCCCTGCCAGGCATTGATGGCTATGCTTTACTCGCTGAACTGCGCCACGACCCGGCCCTGTGTGACATCCCCGTCGTCGCCGTCACCGCCAGCGCCATGAAAGGCAACCGCGAGCAAATCCTCGCCAACGGCTTCGATGGCTACATCTCCAAACCCATTGATCACACCACGCTGATACACACGCTGCGCGAATTCTTGAACCGTGACGTGGATTAACCCTAACTATCCAGCCCCATGAAATTACTCGCGATCGACGACAACCAGGACAATCTAACAGCACTGCGGGCCGTGGTTTCCGACAAATTGCCCAAGGTCAAGATTTTCACCGCCCTCAACGGCGCCAAGGGGCTGGAACTGGCACGCAGCGAAAACCCCGATGTGATCCTGCTGGACATCGTCATGCCGGGCATGGACGGCTACGAGGTCTGTCGCAGACTCAAGGCCGACGAGCACCTGCAAACCATACCGGTGATTTTCCTCACAGCGCTCAAGACCGACCGTGATAGCCGCATCAAGGCATTGGAGGCGGGGGCCGAGGGGTTTCTGTCCAAGCCCTTTGACGACGTCGAACTGTGCGTGCAGATCCAGGCCATGGCCAAGATCAAAGCCGCCACCCTGGTGCAACGCAGTGACAAGGAACGCCTCGCAAACCTGGTGGCGGAGCGCACCCGCGCACTCCAACAAAGTCAGACCGCCATGCTCAACGTGCTGGAAGATCTGCGCGCGGAAAATGCCGCCCGCAAAAAGAGCGAACAACTGCTGCGCGAAAGTGAAGTCGAGTTGCACGGCATACTCGAAACCACTGCGGATGGCATACTCGCGGTGAACAGCCATGGCAAAATCATCAAGGCGAACCGGCGCTTTAGCGATATGTGGGGGATTTCCAGGGCGCTCATGGATTCCGGTGAAGACCAGATCCTGCTCAACCATGCCCTGACCCAGTTGGTCAACCCGGAAAACTTCATGGACACGGTGCGCTCACTCTACAACTCCCGGCTGGAAAGCACCGATACGCTGGTTTTCAAGGATGGCCGGACTTTCGAGCGCCACTCCTCCCCACTCGTCTTGGAAGGCTCCCTGCTGGGCCGGGTGTGGTCCTTCCGCAACATCACCGCCCACAAACAGGCGGAAAACGCCCTCTCCCAACAATTGGAAGAACTGCGGCGCTGGCAAACCGCCACCCTCGGCCGCGAGGGCCGCATCGGCGAACTCAAGCGCGAGGTCAACGCCCTGGCCAGCCGCCTCGGCCAAGCGCCGCCTTACGCCGCACCTGATAGCCCGTAACCCACGCTCATTTCGATGCCCCCCTCACACGCGCCACGTCGCTGTTTATCTGCCGCTGGCTTCCGCTTGTTGCTGTCCATAGCCGCACTGGGGATCATTACCGGCATCATTTGGCTCGCGGCCCTACGGGCTGATCGCGATATGCGCAACAATCTGCTCCAGCAAGCCCGGTTGGTGGCTCGGTCACTGAGCATCGACCACGTCAAGGCGCTCACCGGCACCGAGGCGGACCGCGCGTCGGCGGACTATCAGCGCATCAAGGCGCAGTTGGTGGCCATCGGCCCGGCCAATCCCAAATGCAAATGGCTCTACCTGATGGGCCGGCGGCACGGCCAGGCGGCCGCCCCGATGCCGCCGAGCGGCCAACCCGACGACACCATCTTTTTCTTCGTCAACAGTGAGGCGCCCGACGCGCTGGACACCAGTCAGCCAGGCCCAATCTATAGCGAGATGCCAAGCGGCTACCTTCCGGTGTTCGATACCAAGAACGCGCGCGTGGTCGGCCCCACCACCAACCGCTGGGGCACCTGGGTCTCGGCACTGGTGCCACTAACCAACCCGGAAACCGGCACGGTGATGGCCGTGCTGGGGATGGACATCGAGGCCAGCACTTGGAAATGGGACGTGGCTCACCGGGTGGTCCTGCCGGTGGGTCTCATGCTGGTGCTGCTCATCGTCGTGGTCGCCGCCATTTACTCCGCCAACCCGGTCCCTGACAAAACCGTTGCTGCCACGCCCAAGCCACTC
>JBILFE010000130.1:0-7756 GCA_044351705.1 Luteolibacter sp.
GCTCCAGGGCGGCGCGAGCGGAGCCGCCGTTGTCCCCGGCAACCCCAAAGACAGCCTCGTCTTGCAACGCCTCCAGCTCAACCTCGATGACGCCAAGCACATGCCGCCGCAGGGCAAACCCCAACCCACCGAGGAGCAAATCGCCGTCCTGAACTTCTGGATCCAAATGGGGGCCCCCGGCGACAAGACGGTTGGCGATTTTGAACTCACCGCCGCCCACCGTGCCGCCCTTGAGTCCCTGCTCACCCCGGCCCAGCGCAAGATCTTGGAGGCCAAGACCCGGACGGCGGCCGCCGCGCTCGAAACAGCGCTCGCCGCGTTGCGCGGCAGCTTGCCTGGCCGCCTCGCGTGCGTGGTGCCCGGCCAGCCGGAACTCGAATACGCGCCCGGCATCAAGGCGGCCGAGGTGGGCGACGCCCAGCTCAAGGCCCTGACCCCGGTGGCCGGCAGTGTGGTCGCCCTCGAACTCCAACAAACCCGGGTGACCGATGCCGGACTGGCCTCGCTCGCGCCCTTTGTCAAACTGCGCAACCTTCAGCTCCAAAACACGGCACTCACCGATGCGGGCCTGGTGCATCTGGGCAAGGTCCCCTCGTTAGAGGTCGTCAACCTCTACGCCACCGGCGTCACCGATGCCGGCCTGCAGCACCTCGCGCCTCTCAAGCACTTGAAAAAAGTTTACCTCTGGCAATCCAAGGTCACCGAGGAGGGTGCCAGGCAACTGCGCTCTGCCGTGCCCGGTGTGGACGTCGACCTCGGTCTGCCCGCAGTTCCCCAACCGCCGGCAGCCACGGGCCAGAACGGGTCTGCCACCCCCGCCGCCAACAACCCACCCTGACCCCCTGCCCCACCATGAAACTCCCCAGTTCGCTTGCCCTTGTCGGGTCCTTGGTTGTCGCCGGCGGCATCGTCGTTGGGATTGGCTACGTGCCCGGGCTGGTGTGGAAAAGCTTCGCCGGCGAGAAGGAAAAAATCCAGGTGCACATCGATCCCACACCGCCTGGCCAAGCACTGCCCGAGGTGGTGACCTTCAACACCCATATCCAGCCGCTGCTCTCCGAGAATTGTTATCTCTGCCACGGTCCGGACTCCGGATCCCGCAAGGCGGACCTGCGTTTGGACCGCGCCGAGTTCGCCTTCAAGCCGATGAAAAACGGCCAACCCGCGATCACCAAAGGTCAGGCGGCAAGTTCCGAGGTCATCCGGCGCTTGCGCAACAAGGACCCCAAGGAGGTCATGCCGCCGCCGCTATCCCACAAGGTGGTTTCCGATCGCGACATCGCCCTGATCGAGAAATGGATCAACCAAGGCGCCGCCTACGAGGAACATTGGTCGTTCATCCCACCCACGCGCCCGGCCACCCCTGACGTGTTAGATCCGGCCTGGCCCCGATCCCCCATCGACCGCTTCATCCTCGCCCGCCTCGAAAAGGCAGGCCTCACCCCCGCCCCTGAAGCCGACAAGGCCGCCCTGCTGCGCCGCGTCACCCTCGATCTCACCGGTCTGCCCCCGACGCCGGAGGCGGTGGCCGCCTTCGTCGCCGATACCCGCCCAGAGGCTTACGAAAAGGCCGTCGATGGCTTGTTAGCCTCGCCGGCTTACGGCGAGCATCAGGCGCGCTATTGGCTGGATGCGGCCCGTTACGCCGACACCCACGGCATTCACATCGACAACTACCGCAGCATCTGGCCCTACCGCGACTGGGTGATCCACGCGTTCAATGCCAACCAGCATTTTGACCAGTTCACCCTGGAGCAACTCGCGGGCGACCTGTTGCCCAACCCCACCCTCGAACAACAAATCGCCACCGGCTTCCACCGTTGCTTGGCGACCACCGGCGAAGGCGGTGCCATCGCCGAGGAATACCTCGCCACCTATGCCAAGGACCGGGTGGCCACCACCTCGACCGTCTGGCTCGGTCTCACCACCGCTTGCGCCGCCTGCCACGACCACAAGTTCGATCCGATCTCGCAGCGGGATTTCTATCAACTCAGCGCGTTTTTCCGCAACAACCCGATGTCCGCCCTCGACGGCAACTCCGCGGATCACGCCCCGAACCTTAAAGTCCCCACGCCGGAGGACACCCCGCGCTGGCGCGAACTCACCCCATTGCTGCAGGCAAAACAACAGGCGCTCAAGGATGCCGAAAAAGCCCAGGCCCAGCAGCCCATGCCCCCGCCACCACCCCCGCCCGCCGCGAACGATCCTTCCGCGCAGCCGGCCCCAGGATCTAACATTAACAACGACCTCTCCCCGGTCGATATCCTCCGGCGCGAGATCGCCGCGCTGCAAGCGGAATCCGAAGCGATCCAGAAGCGCAGCGTGACCACCCTGGTGATGAAGGAGAACCCCGAGGAACCTTCCGCCTACATCCTCAACCGCGGCGATTACACCCAGAAAAAGGACAAGGTGGGGGCCGATGTTCCTGCCGTCTTCGGCGTACGCATCGCCAAGGGCGATATCAAAAACCGCCTCGGCCTCGCCCGCTGGCTCATCCATCCCGACCACCCGCTCACCGCCCGCGTCACCGTCAACCGCTTTTGGCAGCAGGTTTTCGGCACCGGTCTGGTCGTCTCGTCCGAGGACTTCGGCGTTATGGGCGAACGACCGCTCCACCCCGAATTGCTCGATTGGCTCGCCCTCGAGTTCCGCGACAGCGGCTGGGATGTGAAGCAACTCATGAAATGGTTAGTAACCTCTGCCGCCTACCGCCAATCCGGTGTGACCACCCCGGCCAAGCTCGAGCACGACCCCGCCAACCGTCTGCTGTCCCGCGGCCCGCGCCAACGCCTCGACGGCGAGATGATCCGCGACCAGGCTTTGTTCGTCAGCGGTCTGTTAGCCGACAAGCTCGGCGGCCCCAGCGTCAAACCCTATCAGCCCGACGGGGTGTGGGAATCCGTCGCCATGAAGGAATCCAACACCAGCAAATACAAGCGCGACGCCGGTGACGCGCTTTACCGCCGCAGCCTCTACACGTTTTGGAAACGCAGCGCCCCGCATCCCGCACTGGATGCCTTCGGCACCCCGTCGCGCGAAAACTGCACGGTCCGCCGCGAACGCACCAACACCCCGCTCCAGGCCCTCGTCACTCTCAACGACATCCAGTTTGTCGAGGCCGCACGCGTTTTAGCCGAGCGCGTCCTCAAACAAAAATCCACCGACGCCGAACGCTTCGACTGGCTCTACCGCCTGGTGCTGGCACGCCCGCCCAAACCCACCGAACTGCCGGTCCTGACCGCTGATCTAACTGACTTCCGGGCCACCTTCGGCAAGTCCGAGGACGCCGCTAAAAAACTCGTGGCCTATGGCGAGCGCGCGCCGGACGCGTCCCTCGCCGTCGCCGAACTGGCGGCTTGGACACTCGTTGCCAGCGAGACCCTCAACCTCGATGAAACCCTCAACCGGTAATCCCACCCGCTCAAACCCATGGCCTGCGCATCCTACCATCGTTTCCTGACCCGCCGCGACTTCTTCGGCCAGTCCGCGCGCGGCCTCGGCGTGGCGGCTCTTGCCAGTTTGTTAGGCGAGAGCCTGCGCGGCGACACCGGCGCGGCGCTGGCCGTCGACAAGCTGTTGCCGCACTTCGCGCCCAAGGCCAAGCGCGTGATCTATCTGTTTATGTTAGGGGCGCCATCGCAGCTTGACCTGCTCGATTACAAACCCGGCCTGGACAAGCTTTTTGACGTGGACCTGCCGGATTCCATCCGCAAGGGCCAGCGGCTCACCGGCATGACCTCGGGCCAGGCGCGGTTTCCCGTCGCGCCCACCAAGTTCAAGTTTGCCCAACACGGGCAAGCCGGCACCTGGGTCAGCGAACTGCTGCCGTGGACGGCGAAGATGGCCGACGACCTGTGCGTGATCAAGACGATGCACACCGAGGCGATCAATCACGAGCCCGCCAACAGCCTCATCAACACCGGCAACATGAACGCCGGCAAACCCTCCATCGGCTCATGGCTATCCTACGGCCTCGGCTCGATGAACGAAAACCTGCCCGCCTTCGTCGTCCTCCACGCCCAACATTCCAATCCCAACTCCAACGTCCAGGCCATCTCCGCCCGCCTCTGGTCGAGCGGCCCGCTGCCGTCCCAACACAGCGGCGTTGCCATCCGTCCCACCGGTGGCGGCATCCAATACCTCGACGACCCGCCCGGCATGGACCGCGCCACGCGCCGCCGCATGCTCGACGGCCTGGCCGCCCTCAACCACCAGGAGGCCGACGCTTGCCTCGACCCGGAAACCCTCACCCGCATCGCCCAGTATGAAATGGCCTTCCGCATGCAGGCGTCGGTGCCGGAACTCACCGATCTATCAAAAGAGCCCGAGCGTGTGCGCGAGCTTTACGGCCCGGACGTGAAGAAGCCCGGCAGCTTCGCCCACTGCGCGCTGCTGGCCCGCCGCATGGCCGAACGCGGCGTGCGCTTCACCCAGATCTATCACCGCGGCTGGGATCAGCACGGCACCTTGCCCGCGCACCTCAGCTCGCAGTGCATGGATGTGGACCAGGCGTGCTACGCCCTCGTCCAGGACCTCAAGGCGCGTGGCATGTTAGATGACACCCTCGTCATCTGGGGCGGTGAATTCGGCCGCACCGTTTACAGCCAGGGCAAGCTCACCCGTGACGACTACGGCCGCGACCATCACCCGAAAAACTTCTGCATCTGGATGGCTGGCGGCGGCGTCAAGCGCGGCATGACCTACGGCGAAACCGACGATTTTTCCTACAACATTGTCCAAAACCCGGTCCACATCCGCGACTTCCACGCCACCCTGCTGCAACTGCTCGGCATCGACCACCTGCGCATGGGTGTGCGCAGCCAGGGGCTCGACATCCGCCTCACCGGCGTGGAACCCGCCAAGGTCGTCGCCGGCATCCTCGCCTGAGGTGCTAAAGTGGAAAAATGAACCGCAGATGGACGCCGATTCACGCAGATAATCAAAAAGTTGTGACGATTTGCGGTCTCACCTGCTGGATAGGTTGGAATTACCGTTCAAGCTTCTTATAATCCACGTTCATCTGCGTTAATCTGCGGTTCATTTTTCTTCTGGCCGCCAGTCTCAGGCAGACGTTTCCAGTAACCGAGACGACCGGGGTTCCAAGTGCAGACGACGATATCGCCGTTAGGCAGCCAGATGGCGTCATGCGGATGCTGGAACCCTTGGCTGCCAAGCAGTTTGCCGACGTCAATCACGGCCACCGCCTGATTGTCCTTGTCGAGAATGACGAGCGGGCCATCCAGATCGGGCACCAGCACGTAGTCGCCCCAAATGTCGGCGTTGCATGGCGCCTTGCTGGACGGGGTTTCCACGCTGCTTTGATAAAGCCCGTTGAGGCTGTAATATTCCAGCCGGTGGTTGCCGCGATCCGCCACTAACAAGAGTTTGCGGCGCGGGTCGTAGGTGATGCCGTGGGGACAATTGAACTCACCGTGAGCCGAGCCCAGCCCCCCCCAGGATTTGCCGGCATAAACCCCATCGGCAGTGCCCAGCGCGTGAACCATGCTGCTGCCGTAACCGTCGGCCACCAGCACGCGCTTGCCGTCGGGAGTGACGAGCGCATCGGTGGGGTGGTAGTTGCCCATGGCGGGCGGCCACTTTTGGGTCCATTCGATATTGCCCTCGAGGCTGGTCTTGGTCACGGTGGCCGCGTTGTTAGCATGATAGAGATGTGCCTTGCCGGCGGCGTCCACGTGGATGTTCAAGCCATGCGGCGCGCCAAAGGCGAGGGTGTTGTCGCTGCCAAGCAGTTGGGCAGCGCTGCCATCCGGGGCAAAGCGCACCAGGCAGCGCGTGCCGGCGTCCACGGTTTGCGGTTCGTAAGTGAAGTAGATGTTGCCGGCCGCATCATGGCACAAGCCGTGGCCGTGGCGCATCTTCACTGCCGCTGGCAAGACCAGCTTGTCCGGCAAATATTGGTAGCGGAACGCGCCGCTGCCGCCGATCACATCGCCCGCCGCGGGCGGGCTTGCCGGCGGTGGCACGACCGCCACGGTTGGCACCGGTGAGTGGGCGGCCCCATCATGCGGGTGGGCGAATGCCTGCGGGCTGGAGGCGCCCAGGCAAATGGCGATGGCCGCGGTGGACCCTGATTTGATCATTTTCATCAGCTCGGATTGTATGTTTCTTCATATGCACTAAACCAGTCATTCATAAACTTCTGCAGCTTCCGAATCCCGGGATTCCACTGCTGCTGTCGGATCACCATTTCTTCGTATTGCTGACGACCCGCTTTTGACCTCAGCTCTAATCCGCTGCTGGCTTGGGACAATTGTGCGGCTTCCACACCCTCTGCCAAGTTCAGGATCTTGATGGCAAGGTTGATGCCGCGCGGATCCTTATGAACCTCGCACAATTGCAGGGCATACGTTGCCAACCGATCGAGCACACCGGCCCAGTCACCAATGGGAATAAGGTCATTCTCCACGCCGAGACCTATACCTACGGCTTCGAGATCAAACAGGCGCCTCAAGGCCCCTTCTGCCGAGTGACTGCCTGCGAGCGAGAAACAGCCTGCACGCACCGCCTTGACGATGGCCTCGGCATAGGCCGTTGCCGCCGGCTTCACCCGTTCCTGTGCATGGCTCCAGGCTTTGGACATTGCCGTCTCTGCGATACGCCGCAGTGCCGGATCACCGTTAGGGCCGAGACGCATTTTCGAGTCCTCGAACGCCTTCGCGTGCTTGGCGGCAGCATCCCCCAGCGGCTTGCCCTCCAGATATGCGGCTTCCAACTGCTGGCGCCTTGCCCGCACCAGAGACAATTCCGGGGGATCCAGCCCCACCTTGGGCATGGCAGGACCACACAACTGCGCCGCGCCGTCATTGACCCCGAGTGACCCTGGCGTATCCCCGGCGCACGCGTTGACAGAAGGATCGCCGGCATCGTTCCTGCCCAGGCACCCGGGAGTCCGCGCGGGTAGCACGGGTGAGAGTGGGTCTTTGCACTCGGGTCCGGCTGAATGAGACATGGCTTTGCTCCCGGCTTGATGGTTTGTTAGATAGGGTCTCGTTATCCGGCAGCCCGGGCGGGACTTGCCACTGCGTCATTATCAAGCCTGAACATGATGCATCAATGGGTGGAGTGCAAGATCTTTTTCGAGGTTTCCGGACGTACGGCGACACCTCGGGAACGCGGGGGAAAAGCACAAGAAGAACCTGCCGCAGGATGCGGCAGGCAGCACGCTGGAAGCGTGCGCCACCCTCTCGGGAACGCGGGGGTTAGAGGTGAGGCGGACCAAGAAACCACAGAAAAGAACTGATTACACTGATGGCACTGATAGGTTTAGAACGCGGAGCGAGCGCTGGTGTAGTCCGCCAAGCATAAGGCCAATGATTCGGAAGCTCCTTTGATTGATGATTGCCGATGGTTGATTTTTGATTGCTGAAGTGTGGTGCGACATCCGATCATCAATCGGAAATCGAACGACTTAAAATGCGCTCTGTAGGACGGACTACACTAGCGAGCATGAAAAAAAGCCGGCGCAGCCCTAACTGGCATGGCACCACGAAGCGGGGCAACTTAATGCTTGGAATTTAATACTTGGAATTTAGGATTTTCTTCACAGGCTCGTTCCAGAAAACGCGGGGGGGGAGCATAAGAGGAAGAACCTGCCGCAGGATGCGGCAGGCGGCACGCTGGAAGCGTGCGCCACCCCCTCGTGAGAACGCGGGGGACGAGAGCGAAGGCTGGAGAACTCAGCAGGTTCCAGCGAGTTGTAACGCCAGATCCACCGCGCTGGCGGCGTCCTGGCTGT
>JBILFE010000511.1:0-3552 GCA_044351705.1 Luteolibacter sp.
TGCGGAAGCTCGTAGGCGAATTCGTTAGAATGCGTCTTTGGGAAAAAGCGACCATGGCTTTCATGCGGCTTCGTCTCCCACCCTGCCTGCCACGCAACATCTATTTCGACTATTTGCCAGTGGCGAGATTTTCTGCGAGGACCCCAGTGACGTCAGCGAGTTCCTGGAAACCGTGCTGCAGGCTTCCTGAGCCGACCGGGGCCGTTGCGCCGAAATTTGAAGCACCCTTTGGCGGCTAAAGGAAGGGAAATCCTGATGCCTCCGACGATTTAAGCCACCGTCTCTTGCAGCACTTCCGGATGGCGGAGAGCGATAGTGATCAACATGCGAGCGGCACCGGAGGGTTCGCGCTTGTGTTGTTCCCAACTGCGGAGGGTGCTCAGACCGACGCCAAGTAAATCAGCGAAGGCTTCCTGGGTCAGATCCAGGGAATGGCGAACCTTAGCGACTTCGCTCTTGGCGGCCCACGCCTTGGCGGACTGGCTGCGTTGGACCTCCGGGTTCACCGCCACGCGAGCGACCGTCCCGTCGGCACGCTTGGCAATACGAAATACCCGAGCGGGCGGGCGCTCGCCGCGTTCGAGTGCTTCTTTCTTTGCCTTGAGACTGGCGGGAGTGGGGGCTTCGGCCTTGATGGTGGTGGGGATTGCTTTCATGGTGTCTTGCGTTTGAGTTGCTGTAAGCGGGCGCTGCTGAGGTTTGCGGATTCGTTCTTGGCGTAAATGTCGAGTAGGAGGATACGCTCGTCGTCGATGACCCAGTAATAGATTACCCTTGCACCGCCCCGCTTTCCGTGACTTTTGGCGGCCCAGCGGAGTTTGCGACAGCCACCCGAGCCCGGAATGATGTCCCCGGCATCAGGTTGCTCCAAAAGGTACGTTTGAATCGAAAAAATCCCGTCGTCCCCGATCAATCGGAGCGCTTTGTCGGTGAATTCAGGGTCTTCCTCAAAGGTCACGCCGGTAATTCTACGATGGAACTTGCGATTGGCAAGGTAATACTATGTATTATTTTTCCCGATTGGGCTTTGCCGCGCCGCAAGCAGATGAAGGTCCTCGAAGTGGTGGTCGCCCCGGACAACAGCGCATGACGGGACTGGCCTCACGCCTGGCTCCCGGCCCCCCCGCGACTCCGCATTACTTGGGATTGTCACAAGGCGCCGGTCTCAAGTTTGTATGCGCAAGCGCATCAGCGGTGCCGGGCCTGCCCGGCACCCGCGCTGTGACCCGCGCGCCTACGATGGCATCGCGGGTCCATGCGCCTGGTCGAGTACCAGAAACGCGCCACCGGCCCCGTGGGGATCGAGCAACGCCTCATCGGTCGGACTGCTGGGATCGGCAAAGGGACTCATGAACTCGCTCAGGGAAAGCAGGCGGCGCGTGGTGGCCCACGGCGCGGACCAGTCGGTTAGATCGGTGAAGTTGACGTCGGCGGTGAGGTCTTGGCGGCCCGGGTTGGCGTAAATGGCCGGGCCGTCGAGGCGTTGTTGGGATTGGTAGGCGCGCAGGGTGCCGTGTGGGCGGCGGTGATAGAGAGTGTCGGCGGTGGCACCGTAGTCGATGGTGAGCAGGCGACCGGCCTGCCAGGCGGGCAACCAGGAGACGAGCCACTCGCGATAGGAGTCATGGACTTCGAGCCATTGGCCGGGCGGGTGGTTTTGTTGGAATGAGGACGACGGGGGCAACCCGGCCGGTGGCAGCAGGGATTCGCGGGCGGGGTGGGATGCATCAAACGCGACGGCCAATTCGCACCAACCATCGGCGGCATGCTGGAAGCGCCTGACCGGGAAGGCATCCACCAGTTCGTTGGAAAAAACCACTGCGCGCCCGCCACAGGCGGCGAGCGCCTGCGGCATGTTGCAATGCCAGCGGGCACGCTTGCCAAGGAGCTTTTGTTGCAGCGCGGTGAGAACGGGCGAGGTCTCGACCAGGTGCAGGCGGGTCTGCCAGCGGACCCGCCACGGCAGTTGCCGGAGCACGGCGGCGGCAAGCGTACCGGCACCCGGCCCAACTTCTATCAAATTGTGGCAAGCGGTGTCGCGCAGAGCGGTGACGGCCCAAGCGGCGATGGCGCGGGCCGGAGCGACCGACAGCGTGGGCGCGGTGGTGAAGTCACCGCAGCGGCCGATGCCGGCAATACGACTCGCATAGTAGCCGGTAGCCGGGTCATACAGCGCCCGCTCCATGAAGTGGTCGAAGCGGGTGGGTGACGGAAAGTCCAGCCCGGAAACCGGAGCTTGATTGCATGATTCGGTTGGGTTTGCCATGGATTACAGGTTGATTGTAGCGGCGGTCTGTGACCGCCGTATGCTGCACGCATCTCATTCTCGCGACGCTCATAGAGCGCCGCTACAATTCAAAGAGCCATGCTCATCGATCGCCGAAGCCAGCGGTGGAGGTGTCCGGCTGCGGCGCATGGCGGAAGCTGGCCCAGCAAGATACAGGCAGGCGGCTGAGGATGATCAGCACACCCTGAATGATGACAAAGGCCACCAGCCAAGGGAAGGCCTTGTCCATGAAGCCATAGGTGTGCAAGCCCACACCTAACATGTTAACGCCGAACCACGAGAAGGCGGTGATGGCGTTGCCAAAAATCGCCATGGCCATCAGGCCGCGCTGACGGATGAAGCCGCCCCAGCGGGCATGCAGAATGATGGCACACCACAATACAATGAGCAGGGCCCCATTTTCCTTGGGGTCCCAGCCCCAGAAGCGGCCCCACGATTGGTCGGCCCAGATGCCACCGAGGACGGTGCCGACAAAACTGAAGAGGGTGGCGAAACAGATCACGCCGTAAACCATACGGGTGAGGGTTTGCGCGGTGTCGCGGCTGAGCAGGCGGGTGAAGACGCCCAGGCAGACATAGATCACCGCCAGCATGCCGGCCAGGAACATGGCGGAATACCCGGCGGCGATGGTGACAACGTGGGTGGCCAGCCAGATATTGCTATCGAGCACGGCGGACATCATTTCGAGGGTATCGCCGTTGGAACCCAGATGGTGGGCGATGATGAGGGTGATGAAGCCGACCATGCCGGCACAGGCGGCGCCTATGCCATCACGGAACAAGCGTTCCAACACCACCCCGATGAGCACCGCGCCCCAACCGACAAAGACGGCGGAGGAGTACAGATTGGTGACCGGCGGGCGGCCTTGCAGATACATGCGCGCGAACATGCCGAAGGAATGCACCACCAGTGCCAGCACCAGCAGCAGCATGGCGGTCCGGCGCAAGCCCTTGGGGCAAGCCAGCCAGGAGGCGCAGGCTAACAAAAATGCACCGACGTACAACACCATGCTGTGATAGAACGGCTGTGCGAGATTGAAGCGCAGCTCATAGGCGGCACGTTTGGCCCAGTCGGCATGTTGATTGCCGATCCATTCGGCATAGGTCTCTGCGGCTTGCATGAAGCCGGCACGGTCGCCTGAGCGAAAGGCATCGCCCATGGCCGCGAAGGCGGTAAGGGAGGCGGGCAGGGATTGGGGGGACTCCACGCGGATCAAGGCGGCTCCGGTACTCAGCCAATCGTTGGCTTTGCCACCGGCGGGCGGA
>JBILFE010000417.1:0-4190 GCA_044351705.1 Luteolibacter sp.
AGCAACGCGAGTTGGTCTTTATCGATCTGGGTGGCGCCTTGCTGGAGGACGGCGGCACCGGCGGCCACGGCGGCGGCGTAGGTGTTGATTTCGGCACGGAAGTTGCTGGCATTTTCCGGTTGGATGCTGGATTTGAGTTGCTGATAGAGCACCAGCGCGTTGCGCAAATTATAGATGCCGGTGTGGAAGGGCGTGCGTTGCGTGGCCTCGGTGTCCGCGGCGACTTTGCCCTCCTCCTCGATTTTATCCAGGTACGGCTGGAGTTCGGCGTAGGTGGTGTAGCGTTTGTCCGCCTGCGGCCAGCCGAACATGCCCAACACGTCCTGATTGGTGATGGCAAAGACCGGATACTTGTCCGCTTCCGGCGCATTGAACAAGACCTCCGCCAGCCAGCGCGAGGCTTCCATTTTATCGCCGTTGGCGAGGCGCAACGTTTGCTTGCCAAGCATGATGAGCATGGAATTGCGCGCCACGGTATCCAGCGGCTTGATGCGGCCGCCAACGAGCACCGGCAGGCGGCTGAACGCTCTAACATCAAAATCGTTAGCCTTGGGTTTGGGAGCGATCCATGACGCGGCGAGCCAGAGACCGGCGCAGAGCAGGATGAGGTATGGGATGAAGCGGTTCATGGCGCGGCGGTGGGTTTGGCCCGGCGGGCGAAGCCGGTGAGGTGAAGGGTGAATTGGAAAATGAGGCCGAGCGACACGATCACGCAGGCGACGTAGGGGGCTTGGTAGCTGGGATTGCGGACCACTTGCAGGATGGTGCCGCTGTTATCCGCTTCAAAGCCGGACTGGTAGTATGTGTCACCGAGGTAACGCAGCGGGTGATTCATGTAGATGGCGACCTGGCGGTGCTCGTTGTTGACCGTGTCATCCAAGCTGACCTTGCTGGAATAGTTTTTGGGGATGCGGCTGCCGGGATAAACCTCATGGGTAAACTCCTGCAGCGTCATGCTGTAAGGTTTGTAGTAACGAGTGGGGCGGAGTTGAATGCTCCAGGAGCGGCCCTCCACTTCGAAGTTCTGGGGCGCGGCCATGTTGGCGGAAACCAGCCAGGTGCCGAGGGATGATCCGCCTTTGGCGGGAATGATTTCCACCACGGCGCTCATGTTATCGCGGTCATCCAACTTGGTGGCGCGGGGCAGGGCCTGCACGGAGATGGATGCGCCGGCACCCTGGGTGGCGGCCGGCACTGCCGCGGCCGTGCCCTGGCCGATCATTTTCAAATCCGAATTGCGGTAGTAGCCTCTAACGACAATGGTGAACGGCAGCGACTCGTGGCTGATGCTGCCGCCAGCGGCGAGGCGTTCGGCGGGGATGGCGGTGAGCCGGGTGTTGGCGGAATCGGATAGATCGATGGCCACCAACTCCATGCGCGAAGAATCTTCCGAGTAATTTTTGGTTTCGCCGATTTTGAGGCGCATGCTGCTGGTGACGGAACACACATCGGTGGCGAGGCCGCCGGCGAGCATGATGATGAGGCCGACGTGGATGAGTTGGATGCCGAGTTTGCGCCACGCCCACCTGAAGCGGTGAATGAGAGAGGCGAGCAAATTCACCAGCAACACCGCGCCGATCAAGTGCCCGCCGGGAAACATCGGGATTTTAAAGCTGCCGGATGGAGCGACCCACCAGACGAGCCAGCTTTGGAAATATTGCTCCTGGATGAAATAGAGGCCGAAGCGGACCTGGGCCAGGGTCCCCGCAAACACCAGCACAAGGGCTGCGGCAAGACAGATGATGGTGAGTCGGAGCGAAGCGATTTCTTTAAACAAGCGGGATAGGGCAGTCATCATTCAGGTTTGGTGAAACGAACCGACTCAAGAAACGCCGTGAACTTGGCCTTTTCCGCTCCAAGCAAGGCATCCGGTCCGGTGAGTTTGAAAAACCAAGCCTCCGTGCCATGGCGGGTCCAGCCGGTGATGAGGCGGACCTGGGTGCCGGTGACATCGATGACCGACAGGGATTTGGGGCCGGCCTTGAACTGGTTGATGAGCGGGGCGAGGCCAGCCTGCTCCACCGGCGGCAGGCCGACTTGTTGGCGCCAGCGGTTGACGTTATCGAGGTCGCTGCCGACGTTGCCGGGGAAATGCGAGACGATCAACTCGGCCTTGGTGCCATCCGGGCCGGGAATCGAAATCGTGGCGTAGCGCATGGCACTGGCTGCCGGCTCAAGTGTCCAGCCTTGCGGAACCTGCCACGTGAGACTGCCATCACCCGCTGCCGCGGGTGCCGGCAGCACGGCGGAAGGTGGGGTCGGCGGCGCGGGCGCGGGTGCGGCGGGTGCGGCGGGTGCGGCGGGCGCGGCGGGCGCGGCGGGTGCGGCGGGTGCGGCGGGTGCGGCGGGTGCGGCGGGCGCGGGGGTCGCGGCGGGGGTCGCGGGTTTGACGGTTTGGATCCAGGCGATGAAGTTGGCTTTTTCAGAAGAAGTCAGGGCGGAGTTGCCGCGCATCTTGAAAAACCAGGCTTGGGTGTCTTTATCGGCGATGGCACCGACCATGCGGCCGTCTTTAGTCGCGTCGGCACCGGCAACGAGGCCTTCGATTTCCACGGCGATGCCCTCCCCGAAGGACGTTTTGACCGCTTGGGACGCTTGCTTGAGGCCGGCGTCATCAATCGGGGGCAGGCCTAACTGGTCGCGCCAGCGGTTGATGTTGGCGAGGGTGCCACCGGGTGCGCGGCGCAGGATGGAAAAGGAGATATCAACGGTGGCTCCAGCCTCACCTTCGATGCGGTAGCTGGCCAGCCGCATGGGCGAGAGCGCTTGTTTTTTCCAGTGGGCCGGCGGCGTGTCCGTGAACGGCGGGCTGGGTGGGGAGGCCGCCCCCGCAGCGGCGAGTTGCTCGGCGGTGAGCCCGGCATGGGGGTCGGCGCCGGCAGTACCGGGCTGGCTGGCACCCGGTGTCATGCCGGGCACGCCGGCGTGTGGGTCAGCGGCCGGGTTGGGTTGGGCAGTGGGCGCGGATTCCTTGGGAGCTTGATAAACCTTGATCTCACGGTCCTGCTTGCAGGCAGCGGCAGATAGCATGAGCAAGCCAAGGCAAAGATGGGGGAATTTCATGGACGTTGGTTGGGGGGATAGGCGGGAAGGTTGACGCTGGATCATCGCCGGTCAATGCCTAAGCCTGAAAACACGAATGATTATTCTTGGGCCTGGCCGTTGTGACACTCCGAGCACGTAGGATCGGTGTTTTCCGCATCGATATGGAAAAACGCGATGCCCTTGGGGCTGACCTTCTCCAGATCCTTGCCGGATCCTTGAGCGACAATCAGGTGGCAGGCATTGCAATCGCTGCCTTTGATCGAGCTCTTGCCATCCGAGGCCAGATGTTTGCCATCGTGGCAGCGGAAACAGCCGCCCGAATCCTTGTGGCCATTGTGGTCCGGATGGATCCGCCAGTCGACCTTCATCTCTGGAAAAAAGTTGGCTTTGTAGATGGCCTTGGCTTCCGTGACCAGGCTGTCCACGCGTTTGTCGTCCGGATATTCGGCGCGCAGCAAACTCTCGATTTTCTGGTTGGCCTCCTCGCGGGTGGCATACGGTTGAACCAGCGCCTTGACCACCTTGGCCTTGGCCCAGGGCATGGCCGGATCGATGCGGCCGAAGGCCATGGATTGATCGACGGCGGCGTTGGGCGTGAGATACTTGTGGGACGGGCGGTTGTGGCAATCCATGCAGTCCATCCTGCGGATCGGATGTTTGGCAATGTCGTCCTTGAAACCCTCGGTGCGGTATTCCGTGGCTTTGCCATTGGCATCGGTGATGCGCACCCAGGGGATTTGGAGGCGGTTGTCGTCCAGCGCGATGAACTCGATCTTGTTAGAAACATTCATGTGAGAGTGGATGCCTTCGACCGGGCCATGCACCGGATCGCTGCCGCCCACCTTGAGCACCATCTGCACGGTGAAGGGTGTGTTCGTCTCGTCGGAGAGGAAATGGCGGTAAGTCTTCTGCAGGTCGCCAGTGTGCTTTTGCGACCAATGACAGGATTGGCAGGTTTCCTGTGCCGGGCGTTGGTTCACATTGTGCAAAAGAATCGGCCGCTTGTAGTCACCGAGGATGGTATGATAGAGCTGGCGCATGCCGCTGACCTTGGTGCGGATGTAGGCGCCGGCGCCGGGACCCACATGGCAGGCAACACAAGCCACCTTGGCGTGGGCCGAGTGCTGATAGGCCTTGTATTGCGG
>JBILFE010000260.1:0-5595 GCA_044351705.1 Luteolibacter sp.
CGATAGCCCCCTGTGTGAAATCGCTCCCGTCGTATTCAAAGGTCTTCCTCAGGTATATATCAGGAGTGGCCCATTCAGTTTTGATTGTACGATTCTGTTCTTTGCCGAACGGCGCAAGCCCGGTTTTCCATGCGTTGTCGTCGAATCCTTCCTTGGCCCAGTCGTCGGCAGGTTTTTCAGTAACGTACTTGTAAGGCGTGCTCAGAGCGCCATCCTGCAGGGCGCCCACCAGCACTTTCCATTTGGGTTCGACCGCCTGCGTGACTTGCTTGGCGGCATCCTGTTCATAGGCGGCCTCGCGTGAAGTGATGTCGTGGAGTTTCCTGACGTCGAACTTCGGCTTGCGGTCATAATAGTAAAGCCCGTTCTTTTCCTGCTCGATGTCGGTCAACTGGGTATAACAGAAACCGAAGAGGTGCGGGTTGTCGAGCATGGCGTCGATCGTGCCCTTGTAGCGGACATAGAATTCGTCGAGCGATTGCGGGCCGGAGCCGTAGCCCCAGCCGCCACCGGTGGCCCAGCCGATGCCGCCGATCTCGCTGACCATGAACGGAATGCCGCGATCTTTGGCAGGCAACGCCTGAAGCGTGCCGTAGCGTGCAGGGATGGAGCGGGGCACCGAAGTGACCGACAAGTTCCCTAACCAACGCTCACGCAGACTGACCGCGTTGCCGTCATAATCATGCATATCGAGAACTTCCGGGTTGGGCATCGTGTGAGTCCAGCCGCTGGTCTCAAACGCCGGTCGGGTGGAATCGACCGCCTTGGTGACGTTCCACATCATCTGCTGCAGGTCGGCAACGACGTTGCCGTTGGTTTCGTTGAACGCACACCAACCGATGATCGAAGGATGGTTGCGATCGCGCAGAAGCAACTCGGTCCACTCGTTGACATAGGCGGCATAGCCCTCGGGCTTGAAATTGAATCCCCAGTTGGGCGACTCGCCCCAGACCATGTAACCGAGCTTGTCAGCCCAATACAAGAACCTCGGCTCGAAGACCTTCTGGTGCAGACGTGCGCCGTTGTAACCGCACGCCATGCACAGCTCGATGTCGTTCTTGAGCGCCTCGTCGGTCGGTGCCGTCCAGAGCCCCTCGGGATAAAACCCCTGGTCAAGAATGAGCCGCTGGAAAACCGGCTTGCCGTTGATCAGGATGCTCCGCCCGTCGATACTCACACTGCGCAGGCCGAAATAGCTGCTCAGCTCGTCGAGCGTCGTTTTGCCGCTGGATAGGGTGAGCTTGAGATCATATAGGAACGGGGAACCCGGTGCCCAGAGCTTCTTTGGATTCAGGTTCACCACCAGCGTGTTCTGCCACGGGCCGGCGGCCGTGTCCGTGCCTGCCGACTTGCCGTCGATAAACGCTTCGGCCTTGAGTGTTAGATTGCTATCCGACCCGTTGAGCTTGGCGGTGATGAACACGCGCGAGTTGTCGGGGTCCGGCACAACGGAGATGTTCTCCACGAAAGAGGAGCCCACCGCCTCCAACCACACCGGTTGCCAGATGCCGGTGGTGCGGGTATAGGTACACATTTGGCTCTGATTGGGCGACTGCTTGCCGCACGGCTGAAGGCCTGACCACATGTCGTCCAGAACCCTAACCACAACTTCGTTTGCCCCGTCCTTGAGCCATTGGGTGATCTCGAAGCTGAACGCGGAACTTTCGCCGACGTGGGTTCCGGCAAGTTGGCCGTTGATATAAACCCAGGCCTTGTAGTCCACGCCGCCGAAATGGATGCGCACCCGCTTGCCCTTCATGGCGGGCGGCAACTCAAACGAGCGGCGATACCAGACATCCTTGAGCTTTTGGGTATTACCCAGCCCGAGGCCGGACAGCTTGCTTTCAGGACAAAACGGCACCGTGATCTTCGAGTTCAGATCTTTGCCATGCGTCAAACCGCGGGACTCACCGTCCGCCGCCTTGTCGATCTCGAACTGCCACTCGCCGTTGAGCGACAGCCAGTTCTCACGGCAAAGATCCGGCCGCGGATGCTCCGGGCGCGGCACTTCCGCCAAAGCGGTTGGCACACCAGCCATCAGCACCACACCTATCCATACCAGTCCCGCGTTCATTCTGATCATGGCTTCTATTCTGACTCTTATCACATTTTCATCTGCGTTCAACGGCCTGTGCCGATCTCCACTTCCGCAAACGTCAGCGCGGCAATTCCGTTAGCCCCGATGAGCAGCTTGTCCTGGCTCCAATTGGTTTCATTGATATAGGTGATTTTCCTGGCAGTGGACGGTGCCTTGAGTTTGAGGGTGACCCCATTTCCTGACACCGAGCCGGAGGCAACCATCCCCTTGACTCCATCCAGATAGAACTCACTGATCAGCGAATCGTTCCAGACCACCGGTTGATCAAACTCCAGCGTTAGGGTGTCCTTCGCGCCGCCCGCGAAGGATGCCTGCCTGAGATTGGGCGCGGTGATGGATGCCGTGGGCGCCTTGCCATAGTTGTCCCGCTCGATCAGCGGCAGCATCAAACGCGCGAATTCGGACCAGCCGGCCAGCGGATAATGGCACGGTCCGGCCGGTTTGATCCCGAGGGTCGACATGCAATCCATGTTGGAGAAAAGCCTGGGCAGGGTCCGCTGTTTTTCGCGGATCATGTCACCACCGCCGGTGCCACCGCCCATCAGGCACGAGTTCGGCCAGATCTGGAAGATATAGTAGTGCTGGATGTTAGGGAAATCCTGCTTCCAGGCGGCCGACATCTCCAGGAAATAATCCTGATAGGACTTCCAGTCGAAGTCACCGGTGGGCGAAGCGGAACCCTGGTTGTTCTCACCCTGATGCCAGAGTATGCCCCGGATGCCGTGGGTCAGCTTGGCTTGTTTCACCCGCAACAACATCCGGCCGTAAATCGTTGCTAAGTCGTCAGGATTGGCCTCATTGCGCTGGTGCTGGTCGATCCGTGTTCCACCGACCGCGCCATTCACGATGAAGATCGGAATCTTCTGGCTTTCCACCAAGCGCCGTGCCAGATCCATGCCCCACCAGCCAAGCTGCGCTTTCTCGCCTTTCTCAATTTTCCAGACCGGATTGCACCACAGGTTCTGCGGCTCGCCTTTCGCGCCGCCGTCAGGCCCACCATAGCTGCGGATCCACTCGCTGGTATCTGCGGGTGCTTTCTCACCGGTGTCGGTCGCCAGCGCGTTGGATTGCCCGTCTATCAGCCAGGCGTCGCCGCACACCAGGTTGGTCACGGTTTGGAGCACCGTGGCGGTGCCGCCCGTCTGCGTGCCGAATTCGACCTTGTATTTGATCAATCCCGGCTTGAGCTTGACCGACAAGGCATAACTCTTGTCCGCGGCGGGTTTCCGCGTTTCGGTTTTGATGAGTTTATCGCCGGCATACAACTTCAAAAAGACCGAGTCCGCGGCGCTAGCCAGCGTTCCGTTATAATAGAGCGTTCCTTCATTCTTGTCGTCGCGGGCATAGAACTGGCCATCAACCGGCTTCTCATCCTTGGCAGGTATCCTCTGAACCCAGACATCCTTGGCAGGTTCCTTGACCACGACCTGGGCCGTCCGGGTGACCATGTCACCGCCATTGCCGATTTTCGCCGTCACGGTCATGGTACCGCTGTTCTGGGAACGCTTGAGAATCAGTTTGCCGGGCGCAACTTCCTTGATCACGGCCAAGCCCGAAACTTTCCACTCATATTTCAACTCGCCGACATTTTTCGCCTGCATCTCTTTCAAGTTGGAAATCTGCGGCACGATCTCGATGGTCGCGCGGCCGTCCCACGTTGCCGGCGCTTTCAAGGTGAAGACCGGATCAGGGATCTCCTCCTTGACGGTGACCGGAATCTCAATGTTGTTCACGCCACTGGCATAGACCGCCCTGAGCACCAGGGTCATGGACTGGTCGCCACTCACACGGCCCGCATCAATCGTGAAACCGGGCTTGTCCACTGCGGCTATGGTTTCAACCCCGCCTTTTTTCAGGACCCAGTAACTTTTCTGCGCGCCCTCGGTCTTGGCAGTCACCGAAGCGCTCTTGCCTTCCGCGATGGTGAGCTTTTTCTCGGAAGCCGCGAAGTTCGCGCCGGGCCGCACCAGCGGACCGACCAGCGTCTGCATGGGTTTCTGGTTTTCATACGTCATCCGGATCCAGTCGGCGGAGCGTGTGACCTTGGAAACCCGCACTTCGTCGATATCGCCGACAAACTGGTAATTGGCATACCAGCCGCCGATATACATCCTTTCCGGGCTTTTCACGTTCAGCGGGTTGCCACCCTTGTTCTCACCATCGAGCACGCCGTTGACGTAGAGCCTGGATTCGCCGTCCTTGTAGGTGTGGACCACATGAATCCACTGGGACATGGCCAGCCGCGTCTTGCTTTGAACGTTGGCACCTGAAAAACAACAATCCATGGTGATATGTGGCGGACTCTCAAATATCATCGTCACCTTGCCCTGGCCCTGTTCATTCCCCCAGCCGACCGGGAGGGTGTTGGGTTTCTCGGCCTTGAACCAAATCTCGGAGGAGCTGGGACTGGCTCCGGTGGGAAAAGTGGTGATGTTCTCCCCGCAGTTGATGCCCTTCCCTGAGTCAAACCGCCGGCTCTTGCCGATCATGCCGGCAACGACAGTGGTGCCGGCATCCTTGGGTTCTAGCACGCCGACATCATCCTTCACCGGATCGGTCATATGCATGACGCAGACATATCCGTTGGACTCGTTGAACACGGCATTTCCTTTGGATTCGCTGGCCGCATCAGCCTTGCCCCAGAACATTTTGATCTCCTGATGCGCGTTGCCCTTGATAACCGGGATGCGCACCCAGATGCTGGCGGTTCCGGCAGCGGCGTCCCATTCATCTATCTGATACGCCAGCGGCGTGCCGGAGGCATTGGCAAAACGGATATCATCTCCACCGGCTTGCGCCTTGCCGAAATCAAACCCATCCTTGTTGAGCCGCACCAGCACCGGAAAGTTTTCTTCCGAGGCCGACGCCGGCAGGTTGGCACCTTCCGGTGTCGTTAGAATCCAGATCGATCCCGAATGCTGCCAGCCATCGTATCCTGCCCGGGCTGTTGCCAGCATTGTCATGATCACCATTATACCCACTATCATTTGCTTCATCATTTTCACACTTCCTTTCATGTTTGCTTTCATTTGGCGTTGATCTGTGCAACCGCCCGTACTCCGGGGAGCGTCATGGTCCCTGTACGAAATCCTCTGCTCCCGCTTCTGTAACGATCTTCGTTGCATGATTATTCCCCTGCGGGATTCAGGCTGACCTCGGCGAAGGTGTTAGCCCAGCTCGCGGGGGTCGTGCCGCCATTGGCCGATCCCCAGAAAACGGTGACATCAGCCGTCCCGCCGCCGGTCACGGTGCCCTGCAAGAGGGCCTTGCCGGCCGGGGTGACCGCAGCGCCACTTTTCTGATCGACGACCGCAGCCGCCTGGACGCTTGCCAAGCCCGCAAGGACCGCCAGCGCCAGCAGCAAGCCAGGAAATTGCCGGGCGGTTGATAGCCGGGGCAAGAACCGGTGGACGAAAACAAAAGTGGCTGCCAGCAGGGTGGTAAATTGGGGTGGTGTGGGAGATTTTTGTCTGCTTGGGCTGACGTTTTGACTCTGC
>JBILFE010000132.1:0-7620 GCA_044351705.1 Luteolibacter sp.
TTGCCTCAGGCAGGGACCTTTCTCCGAAAGGTCCGGTTGGCAGCGTGGCACCCGCCCGGAACGGACCGCGCTCCCAAGAACCTTGACCCGTCATCCGCCGGACCTTTCGGAGAAAGGTCCCTGCCTTGGCTTCGCGCTTGAACATGGGCTTGGTTAAGGCCCATCACTCCACACAGCAACAAGTTTCCATGAACTGGTTTTATACGGTTTATCAAACTTCATATCAAACTCAATGTTAGTCTGGTCATGCTTTATTTCTGAACATACATGCGCAGGATCTCCCTGACTAGCCCGATTTTCAACCCGAAATCCGAAGTTTGTTTTAAAATATCCGATAGATTAACCACAGATTACACGGATTGAAATAGTGAAAAAATCCAAACCAAAAATCTGTGAAATCTGTGAAATCTGTGGTGTTCTTTCCCCATTGCAGGAATGCAACTTCGGAGTTCGGGTTCAAAGTTGACTATCGAGCTGGCGGAATCCGCAGGGAAAGATACGCCACCAAGGCCAGCGGCGGGGCGCCGATGCCGTAGCCGGGGGCCGGCAGATAAATCGGATTGCGGGATGCGCCGGATTGGCTACAGAATCGGCCATGGCGCCCGCGCACCGATATCCGCTCATTTACAACCCGAAGGCACGCAGCCAGCGGGGGCGGCTGGTGCAGCGGTTTTTGGCGGCCATGGGTGAGCGCTTCGACCTGCACGCCACCACCCACGCCGATGAGGCGCGCGAGCTGGCGCTGTGGCTGGCGGCGGCGGGTGAGCCGGTGGTGGTTGCCGCCGGCGGTGATGGCACGCTCAACGCCGTGGTCAGGGGGCTGGCCGGCTCCAACACCGCGCTGGCCATTTTACCCACCGGTACCATGAACGTCTTCGCCCGCGAACTGGGAATCCCGTTGGATAACCTGGCCGGGGCTTTCGAGGTGATCGAGCACGGGTTTGTGAGTGAGATCGATCTGTTTGAAGCGAATGGCGCGCCCTTCATGCAGATGGCCGGGATCGGTTTCGATGCCAAGGTGATCGAACAAACGAGCTGGGAATCGAAGAAAGCGTTAGGGCCGCTGGCCTATTTGCTGGCGGCGGTGAAGGTGCTCGGGGAACACCCGCCCGAGCTGGAAGTGGTGTGTGCCAACGGCCACCGCGAGACGGGCGTGGCCGTGCTGGCAGGCAATGGCGCGCTTTACGGCGGGCCGTTCAAGTTTTTCCGCAAGGCCAACAACCAGGATTCGATGTTGGATGTGTTGGTTTACAAGGCCGCCGGTTATCGCCTGGTGTTAGACCTGCTGCGCGGTCTGGCGGCCGGAGGGGTTGATTTGGTGTCAAAGGCGAGTTATCTGCAAACGCCAGGGTTTGTGGTGCGTGCGGATTGCGAGGTGCCGGTGGAGGTGGACGGCGAGTGGCTCGGGCGTTTCAGCGAGGTTCAATTTGCGCCGGCATCCCGCCGGTTGCGGGTCATCACCCCGGCGGCCGCAGTGCGCAAGCGCCATGGGCTCGCCCTCACCCGGTTTTTCCCATGGAGGAGCCGCCCACCGGCATCTCCCGCCTGCCGCACTCCATGAACGACACCGTAAAATGCCGGCTCCGCGACTGGATCAAACGCCTCGGGCGCATCGCCCTGGTGCTCACTCTGACCGGCATCGGGGTGATCGCGTATGCCAACGTCACGGCGGTGTGGGCATCGCGGGGGCGTTTGTTTGATGATGTGAATGCATTGCCCAAGACCCGGGTGGGATTGGTGTTTGGCACCACCGACCGGGTCAATGGTTTGGAAAACCTCTACTTCCGCTATCGCATCGATGCCGCGGAGAAAGTGTGGCGGGCGGGCAAGGTGGACACCATCATCGTCTCCGGTGACAACAGCAGCAAGTACTACAATGAACCGGGAAAAATGAAGCAGGCGCTCGTCGAGCGCGGCATCCCGGCAGAGCGCATTGTCTGTGATTATGCCGGTCTGCGCACGCTCGACTCGGTGGTGCGGGCCAAGGAGATCTTCGGTCTCGACGCGATCGTTTTCATCAGCCAGCGGTTTCAAAACGAGCGCGCGATCTATCTGGCAAAGGCCAATGGCATCAACGCCTGCGGGATCAATGCCCGCGATGTGGTGTCCCATGCCGGTTTCAAAACCAAGGTGCGCGAGATCGGCGCTCGGGTCCTGATGTGGCTCGATGTCCACTTCCTCGGCACCCGTCCGCATTACCTCGGGGACAAGATCCGGCTGCCGGGCTGAATCCAGTTAGATATCCGCCTGGCCCTCGTGCAAGATCCGCAAGCCTTCGCGGATATAATCCACGGCCGACCACACGGTGCAGGCGGCAGCAACCAGGCATGGATAGATCGGATCAAACGGGACCACCTTGAGCATGATCCAGCCGATGGCGACCATCTGCGAGACGGTGCAGATTTTGCCGCTCCATTGCGGTGCGATGGTCACCTGATGGCCGGTGAAGTGCAGGACGTTGATGCCGCCGAGGATAATGCAATCACGCACGATCACAAGCGCCGTGAACCACAACGGCAAGTGCCAATTGTCCGGTCCCCAATCCACCGCGGTGAGGGTGATGATGGCGGTTAGCAGCAGGGCTTTGTCGGCGATGGGGTCAATGATCGCGCCGAACTCGGAGCGCTGGTTGAAGCGGCGGGCGATCCAACCATCAATGCCATCGCTGGCCGCCGCCGTCACAAACACCGCCAGCGCCGACCACCGCAGCCATTCGAGCGGCGCCTTGTCCGCCACACTACGACCATAGTAGATCGCCAGCACCGCAAACACCGGCACCAGCAGCAAGCGCGACAATGTGATCTTGCTTGCAAATGTCATGACTCGATGCAAACACAAATTCCGCTCCATTGACACCCAAAAATTTCAAGGCGGTGGTGGGCAATTCGGCCAAACCGCCACTTGCTTGTTGGCGCCACATGTTTAGAGTCTTGCCGCGACGATGAGTTCAAACCAAGCCCGCCATGCCCAAGGACAAGTCCTGGTCACTGCCGCATTTATCGGCAGCCTGGCCATGGCATTGGCCGCCGGACTCAAGACGCTTGGCCTAACGGATCAGGCGAACGCGGCCATCACCGGCCTCATGTGTCAAGCCTTGCAACCGGGTGCCCCGCCGGCATTTGCCAAAGCCCTGCCGCCCTGGCAAGTGTGGCTTGGCACCGCACTCGCCGCCTACGGACTGGCACTCGCGATGCTGGGTGTGCCGGGCACCTGGCGGCGGCTCGTGTTGTGGACCACCACGCTGCTGCTGGTGGCGGCCTGGGCCCCCGTGCTGGCCTTGGCGGCGCATGCACCGGAGGTTGCCGCACCGTTCACAGCGGCCTTGTGGGCCGGTGTCTGCACTCTTGTCTATACCCACTCACACCGCATGCCGTGTGATCAACCGCCGGTGTGATCCGACCTCCCATGCCCCAAGCTGATTATCCAGAGCCTGTCACTTCCCTGATCGCCGAACTCAAACGGCTGCCAGGAGTCGGGCCGCGCAGTGCCGAGCGCATCGCCGTGTGGCTGCTGCAAAGCCCCAAGGCCAACGCCCCCGCACTCGCCGCCACCCTGGTGCATGCCAAACAGACCATCGTGGCCTGCCCGGTCTGCGGGTTTTTCGCGGTGCACGGCGGCTGCCAACTCTGCGAGGATCCCAAACGCGACGATCTAACACTCTGCGTGGTCGAACAAGCCACCGATGTGCTGCCGCTCGAACGCAGCGGCGCTTTCCGCGGCCGTTACCACTGCCTTGGCGGCAAGCTGTCGCCACTCGACCGCGTGGCACCCGAAGACCTGCGCATCGCCCCCCTGCTGCAACGCATTGAGGCCGCACCGGTGGAGCTCGAAGTGATCCTCGCGCTCGGCGCCGACGTCGAAGGCGAAGCCACCGCCAATTACCTCGCCGAGTTGTTGGGTGGCCGCAAGTGCCGGATTTCCCGCATCGCCCAGGGGCTGCCGGCCGGCGGCGGTCTGGAACACGCCGACGCCCTCACCCTGATGCGCGCGCTTGAGGGCCGGCGCGTCTGCCGTGGCGGACTCTAACCGGAATTGCAGCGCGCGCTCAACCCAAGACGCATTCTAGCGAATGGGCCTACGAGCCATGCGCGGCACGATTCAGGCAGGGACCGATCTCCGAGCGGTCCGGCTGGGGGGAGGTGAAGGTTGTATTGTTAGTCCGAATCGCCCTATGACCGGCTGCAATCGCCGCTAAAGGGTTTTCATCATGGCGGCGCCGCCCCCACCGGACGCCCCGGAGGTCATGCGCGTCAAGTTAACGGGATTTTATGATTTTGCGTGACGATTTTTACCACTGAATGCACTGAGGACCATTGATGCCACTGAAATAATCATAAAATTCTTCTCAGTGGTATCAGTGGCAATCAGTGTTTCAGTGGTTTTTTTGGCACGATTTACCAGAACCCGGTGGGTTTTTATAACTACCCCCTTAACTTGACGCGCATGCCCGGAGGTGCGTCCCTGCCACGACGCGTCACAGGGCAGGGACTGGTTCTCCGAGCATAATATTCCCCTTCGGTAACTTTTTGCTTGCGAGGTCATGAAATCTCGGGTTTGTTCCCGCTCAGGAATGATTCAAATCACAGACACCCGATCCCTTGGCAAGGCGATCCGCGGAGCACGCCGACGGCTGAAAGTGACCCAGAAGGATCTGGCACTCGCCTCCGGCACGGGTTTGCGGTTCATCATCGACTTGGAAAAAGGCAAGGCCACATGCCAGATTGGCAAGGCGCTGGAACTCGCCCGCACGCTCGGATTGCAGCTTCGGATACAAGAAACGGTTTTGCGCTGATCCGCGATTGGTCATCGGCGCCGGTGCTCGACATCATCCGCCTGCTCGATGCGGTGATCTTCTCGGCACTGACTGGCAACGCGGCCGCCCACGCGAAAAACTTCTCCTTCCTCTATGCCGACGGCACGCGGCGCATGGCACCCCTATATGATCAGGTCTGTACCCTGGCCTGGCCCGAACTGTCCAAATCCCTGTCGATGAAAATTGGCAGCGCCGGCTCCTTGGCAGAAGTGTCTCCCGAACACTTCAAACAACTCTCCACTGACGCCCGCCTCGGCTGGCCCATGGTGCGCGAGCGACTCATCAACCTGTGCACGAAAATGGCTGCGACAAATCCCGCTTGCGTGATGCTTAAGCAAGCAAGGGATGGAAATTTCTATCATGGCTTTTCCCCGAGCACTCGTCTCAGTCCGTCATCCGACAACAACCCGGCGTCGCGGAAGGCCTTGGCCAGGGAAATCTGACGGTCACCGATTCTATCATTTTACCCCTGGTTCAGGGCCAGCGGCATCAGTTCCAGATTCGCTATCACGTTGTCCAACTCCCCAGCGACGGCCCGCGGGATGATGTGATCCACCGAAAGCACCTGACCCGCATACGGCCCTTTGCGCACAGTGGGGGCGCGGCCGCGGCTCATTTTATCACAATCCTCGGGCGTGGTGCAGCCAAGCCGCTCGATGATCGTGACGTTGCGCAGCTTCGCCGCCGCGGTGAGCCGGCCTTTCGCCTGGCCCGCCCATCCAATGAGCGCGACGGCCCTGTCCGCCACTGTTGCAGGGTTCTGGCCATGGCTCTTCGCCTGCCAGAGAATCGCCGTGGCTTTCTGCACCCTGGAGTTGGATCCGCGCACCCCCAGGGTCGCCAGCTTGGCCGGATCGATCAACGATTGGAGCAAGGTGGCCGGATCTTTGGCGCTAACGGGGTTGCCATAACATGGCACCAGGCACACGAGCAGTAGCAGGATATTTCGCAGCAGCGGCATGCCGCGGAATCTGGACACAGCGGATAGAGAATTCAAGCACGCACATTGTTTGTTGGACAAGTTCGCTAGAAAATCGCCAACTGGGGCTGCCGGACAGCCAGCCCGGCGCGGCAGGCGGCTGCTAGTGCAGCCCGCCATGGCGATTGCACATTAGCGAAAATCCTGGTCGAGGACTGCCACTAACAGATTCGATTGACGATTGATGATTGTTGAATTCCGATTGCTGATGTGCGCTTGTCTGGCGCAGATGCTCAATTTCAAGCTTACTTCAAAAATCAACAATCGGGAATCAGGAATCGGCAATCAGCTCGGATAAACCACAGGCTGGACTTGCCCACCTGCCGCGGTCCTAACAATACCACCGCCGGAAAGCGCCCTAACAATCCGTTCAACTTGGCATATGTTCTGCGTTCGATCACCATGCAAAAAAAACATCGTAATGCCTGATTTGCAAGGATTAGTTTTGGATCATGGATTCCACCTGCTGGGTACCGGAGGTGAAGCAGGCACGCACCGAGTCTGACCCGCACAGGGCCGCGTTATTTCGTCAGGCCGACGAGTGGCAGCAAGACATAGAGGCCGGCCCAGATGACGAGCCCGCCTAACACGTCGAAGCAAATGCCGGCGCGGATCATTTTGGTGATGGGCACCATGCCGGAGCCATAAACGATGGCGTTGGGCGGCGTGGACACCGGCAGCATGAAGCCCCAGCTTGCGCCGAGGGTGGCGCCGATGGCCGGCGGGATCGGATCGACGCCGGCAGCCTGGGCCAGCGCGATCATGACGGGAATGACCATGTTGGCGGAGGCGGTGTTAGAGGAGGTTTCACAAAGCGCTTGTCGAGACCGTGAATCGCCATGCCTTCGGCCAAAATGAAACTTCCAAGAAACAGATAGATGATCGGATCCGAGTAGGGCGCAAACACATTCTTGGCGGTTTCCACGCCGAGGACCACGCACAGCACCGAACTGGCCAGCGCCGTCATGCCCAGCGGGATCGGTTCGCACACCCACCAAACCACGGTCCAGCCCAGAATGGCGGCCAGCAGGTGCGCCTTGGCGCTGAGCTGCGGCATGTCCACCAGATAGAGCGCCAGCCCGAGCAGCGGCCCGAGGAACAAGCCGATGGTGTGGCGCCACTTCTCGAATTTTTCCTCCCCTTGTGACAGGGTTTCGATGGGTTCACACGGCGGGGATTGTGGCATGGCTGGCTCGGGTTGGGGTTGAATCCATGGCGGTGTGGGCCACACCTGTGCGCTCGTTTGCTTTCATGTACTCTGTCTATCAGGCTGGCCGCCCCGCCGTCAAGCATTGGCCCGTCGGCAGGACCGACCGCGGAGCCGACCGACTGCGGAGCCGACCGACTGCGGAGCCGACCGACCGCGGAGCCGCACTTGCGCAGTGACTTGACCCGTGGTAAGTGTCCGCCCGCAATGATTCTCCTGAACCGTTTTGTGGAGCAACCTGTGGCAACGGCACCGTCGAGGCGGGCGAAGCTTGTGACGATGGCAACCTAACCAACGGCGACGGCTGCACCGCCGCATGCACCGTCCAGACCGGATATTCCTGCACCGGTACCCCCAGCGTCTGCACGGAGATTGGCCTGTTCCCATTGACCGTCAGCAGAAGCGGCACCGGTACCGGCGCGGTTTACAGCACTCCGGCAGGCATCTCCTGCGGTGGCACGTGCGTGGCGAATTACTTTTCGAAAATACCGGCGACCCCCGCATCGACCTCCTGACAGGCAAGTTCGACGGCTCTGTTTTCAGTGCCAATTGCGGCTGGATTTCCCTCAGCACGGTCTTCGCCCAAGTGCAGACTGATGCCGTGCTGCCCGCCCCGAACAC
>JBILFE010000136.1:0-7587 GCA_044351705.1 Luteolibacter sp.
CTTCGGCACCGAGCGCTGCGCCAGGATCAAAGTCGTCTGCTCCGACATGTGGAAACCCTACCTCAACGTCATCGCCCGGATGCCTACATATCGACGGATCGCCACCCGTGACCGCGCCTGCTGGAGTGTTGATCCGGGGTATCCGCGCTTCAGCGGCAAATGGCTTCACCTATACTTATCTTATCCCTGCCAAGGGAAATATCCGTACTTGGCAAGCGGCAAAGGATTTCCTCCTCCACACCTTCACTTATTCTGCCCTGGACGATCCTGCGCCCTTCAAGCATCAAGCCTGCCGAACTTGTCGCCGGCATTGACAGCTGCGTGACGGTGAGCGGCAGGGAGCGGAGCGTGCCCGGCTTGGGGCGATGGGAGACTGCCTGGAAGAAGCCGGTCCCGGTCTTGCTTCCGCGGTCACGCGACGCTGTTGGCAGAATTGAAACTGAATTTGGCAACCACCGCCATAGTCCGGAATAATCCAACGAAATTCCTTGGTGATGCAGCCGGGAAGTCTATGCTCGCCGCTAGGGATTTGACCCCGACGCCATGAAATCCACCCAACCCCAAATTCGCATCTGGGACCCACCTTCCGGGGGCTTCGGATGCGACCGGCCACTGGCTTTTTCAGCGGCTTCCACCCAAGAGGGAATTCCTTGCAGTGAAAGTGGGCAACGGGTTGAGCGACAAACAGGATGAACACCGGGGAAGTTACTGGAGGAATGAAGACCCCGACCGTCGAGCCCGCTCGCTGCCGGCGTCTGACCTTGCTTTCCAAACGCCTCCTTCTGGCGCTTCTGGTGGCAGCCACCTGGATCCCCGCCGCTCACCGGTTGGGGAGTCGCGGCGAGGCATTCTGGCTTCTCTTTCCGCTGTGGGTGCTCACAGGGGCTTTCATCCTGCGCGCGATCCCCGCGCCCCGCGCCCAACACAAGAGCCTCCTGGCGAAGTGGAGCGTGCTGGCCGTGGTCATTCTCCTCCCCATCGGCTACTGCCTTGCCATGGCCTTTTTCATGGGCGCCATCGTCACATGGAAAGAGATCCTCATCGCCGTCTGGTTCTTTGCGGTCTCCCTGGAGATCCTGCTCTTGTATCTTTTCCAAGTCTTCGACGCCTTGCGCCTGCGGCTTTCCCGGGGAAGGGGCCGGGTCGGAGGGATGGCCGCCCTGATGGGCACAAGGCTCATCCTCTACGGGCTCCTGGTCCCGTTCCTCATTGCCACGTTCTCCCTCCATCGGGTGAAGTTCACATCCCGTGCCCCGCCGCCGGAGCTGGGCATGGCTTTCGAGGAGGTCCGCTTCCCTGCGCGCGGGGAGCCGCGGATGAATCTGGCAGGCTGGTTCTTCCCCCTGAAGGATAACATCGGCACGGTTCTGGCGTGCCACGGCGTGGGGGCCAACCGCGCGGATATCCTTGAGATTGTCTGGATCCTCCAGGACGCGGGATTCCAAGTTCTCTGCTTCGATTTCCGCGGCCATGGCCAAAGTGACGGTCACACCATCACGTATGGGTTCCGGGAGCGCCAGGATGTGCTGGGGGCCTGGGATCACCTCATGACCCGGCACGATGTGGACCCGGACCGGATCTACGGATTCGGCCTTTCCCTGGGGGCGTCGTCCCTGCTCATGGCGCTTCCCGAATTGCCGGGCATGAAGGCCGTGGTGGCCGATTCGGCCTTCTCAAGTCTGGACCGCATGGTGCGCCACCAGTACCGGTTCGTGCCCGGATCTCTGAAGGAGGTTCCGGTCGCCCTTACCCGGATGATGGGATGGCTGGACTCGGGCCTGCGGGTGGAGCAGGCGGATGCGGTGGCGGCTATCCGGGGCCTGAAGGTGCCGATCTTTTTCATTCATGGTCTGGATGACGTGACCATCCCCCCGGATTGCGCGCACATCCTCTTCGACGGGTACGGCGGTCCCAAGAAGCTCCGCCTCGAGCCCGGTGCGGGCCACGGCGGGACGGCGGTCCAGAACACAGAACGCTACCGGCGGGAGCTGCGTGCGTTCTTCCTTGGGCAGGGGGATGAATGATGGTCGTCGGGACGATGGACTGGCCGACTCCATCAAACTCACCGCCGGGGATATCATCAAGATTGATGGTGGTTACCGTCAGGACCACTTCAGGCTGAGGATATTCCCGGTGGCTCCGGACCGCAATGAGCGTTGGCTTGGCTGTAGAGGTCAGCGTATCGCCGCCACAGTCACCACAAGGGTGGCAGGGAGGTGAGTGCACCCGGGAGCCAGGGAGGGTTCCAATGCCAAGCTGGGCAGCTTGTGCACGGAAACGCGGCAGGGAGAGAGAGGCAAGGAGCGAGATGGGCTGAGTGGGCTTTCACTGTTTCCAAGGAAGCGGAGTATACTGCCGGCAGTGATGTGGCGGCAGGGAACATGCTGGAGAATTTCAAACAATCCAGAACGCACGTGCCGGGGGGGAAGTTTATTCCCCCCGGCTCCTGCAGTTGTTCCGTTTACATGCTGCTCCTGCCATTCTTACTAAGGGTGGCAGTAGCAGTGGCAGCAGATACCCCTCTCTCTTCCACCTGCCGCTACTGCCATTCTTACTAGGGCGGCAGTGGCAGCGGCAGCAGATACCCATCTCTCTTCACCTGCTGCTCCTGCCATTCTTACTAAGGGCGGCGGCAGCGGCGGCAGCAGATACCCTCCCTCTCCACATGCTGCTACTGCCATTTTTTCATTAAAAGTGGCAGCAGCAGATGCCGTATCAGTGATACCCACAACTATAACTCAAAGATGTCATCAGCACCGCCTTCCAACCAGGACTGGCCTAAAGGCGTGAGCGCATACACGATGTTTCGTCCGGTGCCGGATTGTTCGACCCAACCACGTTCTGCCATCCTTGCCAGGGTCGCTCTGGCGCTGGGACCCTGCACCCTCCAAGGGATTTCACATTCAGCCCGCGACAAGCGCGCCTCCGGCTGCCCCCTCCAAGCCCGCCTCATCTTGTCAAGTAAACACCGATCGCGCTGGGCTCTATTGGGATCCCTCGCGGTCTCGGGGCCGGCAAGCCGGAAACGCCTGGCGGTCTCGTCGTAGCAAACGACAAGATTGTTGAATGACGGGAAGCCGCGGATGTCGGCCGAAATGAGGAACACATCCTCCCTGCCACGCCTCTCCATCGTGACCACGGCATCGGGTGCCATTGACTTCGCCACGGATCCGAGAACCTGGTCGCCCGGGCTGCCAAAGCCACCCTTGCGGAAGTGGTCGATGACGACCACGCCGCAACCCTTTTCCTCGGCGACATTGGAGAAACGTCGCAGGGACGCCGAGACCACGGTCGAGTCATTGATGTCCCCGGTGAAGAGGGGATAAAAGCAATCGACAACCACCAGAGTTCCCGGGACGACGCTCCGCCTGATTTCAGCGATGATGGCATCGGTCAGTGCACCCAGATCCAGACCCCTGAGAGCGTGGAGACGGATACGCCCGGCCGCCTCGCGGCGCTCACAGGGATCTGAGATCGCTTCCAAGGCCGCGCACAAGCGTTCCGCAGCTTCGTCGATCGGATTTTCAATATCAAATATCAGGGCATCGCCCATGGTCACATGGAATCCTTCCAAGTCATAGTCTCCGAATAGGTTGCGGCCAAGCACCACCGATAGCGCCAGATCGATCGCCATGAATGACTTCCTCGCTTTTGTTTTGCCTGCGAGGAGTAGCAGCCAGCCGCAACGCAGAAGGCCGGCGATGATCTCCGGCGCACGCTCCAACGCCCTGCGTGCAGGCCCCTTGGCAAGCATCGCGCAAAGGTCTATGCGGGAAGCGTCAATGGGTTGCCAGCTGTGTTTGCCCGCCTCGTCGAAGAGGTGCTTCGCGGGAATGCGGTTAAGGCCCTCCCTGAACTTTACAGCATACTCGCCCCGGGTTTCCTCGGGGAAGAACTCCTGCAGCAAGGTCATGGCGAGATCGTCATTGCCTATCGCGTCGCGCGTCGCACTGATGAGCTTGAGCCATGGGTCATAATCGGGCCGGCCTCCTTGGGCAATGGCCGCCAGCGCCGAGCGCACCATGCGGGTACTGTAGCGCTTGGCAGGCACCGCCTCCGCGCTGGCCACGGTCCCCACGGTCCCCACGCTGCTAACGTGCTGAGAGCTGATGGGACTCTCAGTGGTCACTTCGCTCTCCCCGCTCCCGGATTCCTCCACGGGTTCGAACTGGTGCACGGCACCGCAAGCTACGTGGATCTCTGGATCGTGGGAGAAGTAACAAAGGCGAGTGACATCCTTGGTGGAGGGATCGAGCCGGGCATCATAAGTATACAGGAAATACCGCCGGACCGCCTCGAAGGACCTCTGGTGCAACCCGGCATCCCTTGGAATGGCAACGATCGCCTTCAGGTGATGGCCCTTGGGCGAACGGAACACCGCCACGATGTGTGGATCCTGGCGCAGCCGTTCAATCATGTCGTCAGCATCTTCGGGAGCCACATCGTCGAGGTCGACCTGCAGGAGGCCCGTGTGCTCAACAGGGCAATCACCTTTCCTCCTGCCGGGAAACACCCCGGAAGTGGAGAACGCCGGCAGCAATTGTTTTTTCAATTCCCTGACTTCATCCTCACTGGCACCGTCCTGGATCGCTGCACGGATTTGCTCTATTTTGCTTTTGAGGTCTCCGTCACTCCTGACGAAATTGACCACCCGTGCGAGGTCTAATCTCATTTTCGCCTTCGCATCCGTCACCTTGCCGTACAGGCTCACCTCGCGCGCCAGGATCTCATCGATTGGAATCCATATACCGGTCTGCTCTTCACCTTCAAGGCCGGTGCAGTCACCCAGGCCCTCCAGTGACGGAGGGGCCCCATGCGCGTCGTCGCCCGGCTCGTGCAGAGTGGCACCCACGGTGGCAGGGGTGGTTAACTCCGAGCCGGCCAGGTCCTCACCATCACCTCCACATGGGTCGCGCCCTGCTCTCGCAGGATATGGGGTTTCCGGGGCTGCTGTGTGTGCGAGAGTATTCATTGATGTTCTATAAGATTGGGTGATAAGGGTAAAACGTCATACTGTTGGGAGCGCGCGCGAGGGCCAGGCAATCCGAATAGGCATGACGGTCTTTGGCGATCATGGCAGCCAGAGATCAGCACCGCCGGACACACGCCCGGCGGTGCTGACATTCGGACGCTAATAGATGGCCATTGTATTGGGGTTCATTTGGGAAATGATCTTGATTTCAAATACATTTCTCCAATTCCTCGACCAACTGCTGCACTGTCTCCCAAGATTGCCGGTTCTTGATTTCGTCTTTAAGGCGGACAATCAGATCCGCCCGGCGCTGAGCTGGAGTCAGTTTGGGCTGAGTTGGAGCGGACGGATTCGTTTTTTCCTGTTTTGCTAGAAATTCGGCAACGACCTCTTTCACAACAAGGCCAGTAGGCTGTTGATTCTCTGCACGCTTTACCGCCCGACTCCACAGCCCTGGCAGCTGCGTCTTATCTTTGACGAGCAGGAGTGAGCGGATCTGCGATTCTGAGCGTGGCAGCACAATTTCTGGGGTGACACCAATTGGTGTCAGATCACCGTCCGTTATCGTCTGTGCGACGGAAGCAGCGCTAATCAAGCGGTTAGCGTGCGTGCGGGTCATGCCCCCAACTTGCTGGCAGTATTGATCCCAGCTTGGGTATCCCGCGAATTCCCACAACCCATCTCTGCGGATTTTGTCCAGGGCCAGCCCCGCCTCAACAAAATATTCTCCCGCTTTCCTAACAATTTGATCAAGGCGTTGAAATTCCCGCAGGGCGGCTGCAATTTCTTCTTCAGTTTGTGGCCCGGGTAATGTACTTGTGACGACTGTCGCCTTCACGCGTTTTGCTGGCTTGCGTGCAAGCTTTGGCTTCTTGGCAGCCTTGGCCGTCTTGGCCGTCTTGGCGGCCCTTGCGGTCTTCGCTGGAGCTTTCTGCGGTGCTGACGAGGGTTCGTCCTGGGACCGGCTCTGGGCGGCATCCGATGAATTATCTGCGGAGGTGGCGTTATCACCAGTATCACCGCCGGCATCGGCATCGGCATCGGCATCGCCATCGGCATCGCCATCCTCATCGGTCTCATCGGTCTCATCGGTCTCATCGGTCTCATCGGTCTCATCGGTCTCATCGGTCTCATCGGTCTCATCGGTCTCGTTGACGGTATCAAGGATGCCCGCTGGCGCGGCTGCTCCCGCAAGTGTGGCGCTCCTCTTCGAGCCCTTCATTGGCTCGCGGGTCAGATCCACCTTTTCACCAAACGGATGTTCCAGCCACTGTTTATCATTCAGTTTTACCACCTCGCCGTCGCTGTGGTAGAAGAATGCAACATCACTTGCCTGGCATGCATCCCTGAGTGCTAGCGACCAATCGTAGGTTGGATCTTCATCCTCGGGTTTGGCCGGTATGGGTCCGCCATCGTTGACTACCCAATCGATCCCGTTGAGCCTGCCAGTGAGATCCAGCGACAGCGCCCCCGGTCCCACAATGAGCATTTTATAGACGGCCGGGATTTTCTTAAATTCCTCGATCCGCTCAAGTGCGGCTTCATCGGCACTGTCAACGTAGAGCGCGGGACAGACGTTCCGATAGGCGGACATGTCCCAGCCGGCGGTCGGGATATTGGCAGAGTTTCCCATGTCCAAGACCGGAACGACCCAGAGCGTGCTAGGTGTTTTAGAAAACATTTTTCGAGCCTCCTCCCGGGCCGTGGCGAGCGCAGGATCGTAGGCGAAGAAGTTGGGGTGAGTTAAACACAAGGCAGTTTCCCTCCGGCCGTGTGTGCGGAGCAGACGGTCGAGGATCTCGGCGTCCTTCGCCGCGTCCTTGGCGGTCTTAAGATGTGTCTTGATCCTGGCAGCGGTGGTGAACACCGGATATTTTGCGGCAATCCGAACTAAGCTGTTAGGGTTGTCCCAGAGCTTGATAACATGGTGGAAGCAGGGCTGTTTGATGAAGTTGTTCATTTGGAATTGGGGGTTGTTGTTGGTGGTGGTGTTGGTTTGGTTGGTTTGGTTGGTGTTCATATTGTTAGTTTCGTTATTCTCGGGTTGGTCAGGCATCGTCCTGTTGGACGCGGATGTTTCAGACTTTGGATTTATGGCTTCAGTGAGTTGGGTATAATCGTTAGACATGATTTCAGGTGTTTGGTGTTTATAAGTGACCCGGTAGCTGATCCCGCAACGGCAGGGCCAGGCCGTTGAGGAGAGTTTGTGCCGGGACACCTTCATGGGTGCCGCGTCGGCTGGTCTTTGCCGCTCATGTTTCGGTGCCGTTCTTCTTAGGAGTCTTCACAGGTTGCTTGGTCCGGCGTGCGGGCCGGTTCCGACAAGAATGGGCTGCGATGTAGTCTCGCAAAGCTGCACGGGTAATCCTAACAGATCTTCCTATTCTAACAATTTCTATATCTCCCTTGGCCATTATGCTTGCAAATGTGCGATTAGAGACTTTCAGTTCGAGCGCGCTCTCGGTTGGGCGCAGAAGGTCGTCTTCTGCACGGGGGTGCGCTGCGGCTGACTGTTGTTGCGGTGATGTGTTGTTGCGGTGCACGGCGCGGAAGTTTTAGCAAAAATCCGCCCGGCCAATTTGCGGACGCCTCACCGGAAAAACGGGCAATGGCAC
>JBILFE010000137.1:0-7579 GCA_044351705.1 Luteolibacter sp.
CCACCAAGGTGAGTGCTGCCGGGTTTGAGAAAGCCACCACGCTCAAGGAATTCCCTGATTCTATCAAACAATGCGTCAACGCCGACGGGGAGTTGGAAGTTTATGGCAATGGCGAGTTCAGCTATACCCTGCGCGGCGTGTTTGCCAAGGTGTCGGTGAAATGGAACTTTGAGGCACCGGAGGGTGGGGGAGATACCCATGACTCGATCATGCGCGGCACCTCCGCCAATCTCGTCATCCGCCAAGGCCCGGCGCAGAACTACAAGCCGGTCCTCTACGTCGAAAACATGAGCGGCGCCAATGCCGCCGACTTCGAGAAATCCCTGCACGCCGGCATCGCCAAATTGCAGGGGGGATACCCGGGTCTAACAATCAAGCCGGCCGGCAAGGCATGGGAGGTCGTTGTCCCCGATGCATTCAAAATCGGCCATGAGGCCCACTTCGCGCAGGTGACGGCACAGTATCTGAAGTATCTGGCAGACGGCAAGCTGCCCGCCTGGGAGGTGCCCAACATGCTCACCAAGTGCCACACCATCATGGAAGCCTACCGCCTGAGCCACTCACCAGTGCTTGGTTCAGACGACACCTGAGGGTTTCACCGATGCGGACCAAACGAACCACTGATTACACTGAGGACCACTGAAGCCACTGAAAAAATATGAAAACTTCAGTGTCTACAGTGGGTTTCAGTGGCATCAGTGGAAATATTTCAATGTCCAATCTCCTGTAATCCATCCTACCGGATTTTCAGCAAGCCAGCCCCCCATGCACCCCGACCAGTGGCAACAATTCAAGGCGGCGGCCAAGCGCCAACCCGGTGCTGGCGTGCCGCTTTCCCTCATTGTGGACAGCCCGTGGATGCCGGCCCATCTCGGCATCACCCACAACGAGTATTACTTTGATTCGGACGTTTGGTTCAACGCCCACCGCCGCGTGATCGAGGAATTTCCCGAGGTGATTTTTTTCCCCTCGTGGTGGGCGGAGATCGGGATGGCTGCGGAGCCGTCCGCCCTGGGCGTGCGCGTCCGCTTCTGGCCACACCAGACGCCCAGCGAGGAACGCGTGCCGTTCCGGCTCGATGACCTCGAGCAACTCACCGCGCCCGACCCCGCCAGCGACGGGTTCTGCCCGCTGATACTCCATCGTTACGCGACGATGAAACAACGCGTCTTTGATGCCGGATATACGATGCCGGTAGTAGCCGCGCGCGGCCCGCTGTGCACCGCCTCGTTTTTCCGCGGCGTCACCCAGTTGATGATCGACTTGATGGATGAACCCGCGCGCGCGCTCAAACTCATCGACCTCTGCACCACCCTCACCATCGACTGGCTCAAGGCGCAAGCCGCCGCCATCGGCCCGTGCGTCGAGGGCATCCTCGTGCTCGACGACATCGTCGGCATGATCGGCCCCGATGATTACGAGCAATTCGCCCATCCGTTCCTCAAGCGCATCTGCGCCGCCTTCCCTAACGATTGGGTCAAAGTCTATCACAACGATGCCGGCATTGAGGCCTGCCTCGAACGCCTGCCGGACACCGGCTTCGATGTGCTCAACTGGGGCAAACAAACCGACATCGCCGACGCTTGCGCGCGGCTCGGCGGCCGCATGACGCTCATGGGCAATGTGTCGCCGCTCGAGATCGGTGTGCGCGGCACTCCCGGGCAAGTGGAAGCCGCCACGCTCGACGTCCTGCGCAAGGCGGCCGGGCACCCGCTGATTTTATCGGTGGGCGGCGGCGTGAGCCCCGGCATGCCCGCCGCCAACATCCGTGCCATGGCCCGTGCGCTGAGGGTGTGGCAAAATGTTGGATGACCGTTGTTCACGTTTGAAACGAGGCCGTTTACCGGGTTCCCAGTCCGTCACGCGCCTTCTTCGGCAGCCCCCGCACGACGAGTTGATAGGAATGCTCGATGAGTTCGCGCACCAATGCGGTGGGCAGCGAACCATCCAAGGTCAGGGTGTTCCAATGGCGCTTGTTCATGTGATAGCCGGGCCGGATGGCGGCGAATTGATCACGCAAATCCAAGGCCCGCTCAGGATCGCATTTCAGATTCAGGGTCGCCGGGAACGCGTCGGGCTCGGTGAGGGCAAACACTTTTCCGCCAACCTTGTACACCAGCACCTCGGGGCCAAACGGCGTCTCCTCGGTCGCGTGAGGTTGGCTCAAACAATGGGCGATGGCGTCTTCCAATTCCATGTTGGGGTTACGTCGCCGGGTTGTTTTTCCGCGCGAAGTAGCGTTCAAACAACCGGTCAAACAGTTCCTTGGTTACTGCGTCGCCGTACTGGAAGCGCGCGATACGCCTCAATTTGAGTGCCTGCGCGCTCATGCCATCACCTCTCTGCGCCGTTGTGTCGCCCTTTCAGGGCTCGTTGTTCTAACGGATATAACGCCCAGGGCGTTGCCCTGGGCTATCGTATTGCGGGCCGTTGGCCCTTGGGGAAGAGCGCGCATGCGAGTAGTTTCCACGAAAATGGTTTTTCAGGAGCCTGCCGGGTATTTTTGGAACTGCTCGGCGAGGGTCATTTTGATGAGCGATTGATAGGGCACGTCGCGCTTGTTGGCCTCGATCTTGATGGTGTCGAGCAGCGTGGCGGGCATGCGCAGGGAGATGGTCTCGGTGGAGAGCTTCAAGTTGGGCAAAACGACACGCTGCGCTTTTGACAGGTCGAGATGCGCGGTGCTGTGAGCCGGTTCGCGGGGGACTTTGAGCGGGTTAGGTTTTCGGGTAGCCATAAGATTTCCTTTCGCGGGCGTTGATGGGGCGGGCGGAGATGATGCGGATGAGGGGGAGGCGGACGGTGAAGGTGACGGAGAGCGGGCGGGCGGCGGCGGAGGTGCCGAAGGCGTGCCACCGGGGTTCATTGGGAGAGGAGTGTTGCGGGTCTTCGAGGATGCGGAGGTCGGATGCGAGGAACACCGATTCGGCCTCCGGGCACCCGACTCCATGTTTGTCGTGGCTCTTGGTGGCGTTCGCCCCGTCCCACTGGAATCCGGTGATGGTGGCCCAATCGATCATTTCCGCGAGAGTGTATATTCCAGAAACATACGCAAGTCAAGGTCTTGTTTGGAACACGCAGCGTTGCGAGTTGGCGGAAGCAGATGGCGCGCGCTGGCACGCTCGGGATGTCCCTGCCGCCGGTTACTTCTGATAGTCCTTTTCGCCGGGCTCCTGCACTTCCTTGAGCACCTTGGCGATGATGTCATCGACGTCGACGCCTTCGGAGTCGGCGGCGAAGTTGGTGAACATCCGGTGGCGCAGCACCGGCAAGGCGGCCAGCCGCACGTCGTTGCAGTTGACCACCAGGCTGCCACGCATGATGGCACCGGACTTGGCGGCTAACAACAAGTACTGGGTCGCGCGCGGTCCCGCGCCACAGTGGATCCATTTCTTCACCGCCTCGGGCGCCCGCGGGTCGCCGGGGCGGGTGGCACGCGCCAGCCGGGTGGCGTATTTGACCACGTGCTGCGACACCGGCAAGCGTCTGACAAGTTTCTGCAGCAAGAGGATTTCCTCGCCGCTCATGCGCTTGTGCAACTCCACGGCGCGGTCCGAGGTGGTGCTGGCGGCAATCTCCTCTTCCTCGGCCTCGCTCGGGTAATCCACCCGCAGGCTGAACATGAAGCGGTCGAGCTGGGCCTCGGGGAGCGGATAGGTGCCCTCTTGTTCCAACGGGTTCTGGGTGGCAAGCACGAAAAACGGCGGGGCTAGCGGATAGGTCTCGCCCGCGGCGGTGACGTGGCTTTCCTGCATCGCTTCTAATAAAGCAGCCTGGGTCTTGGGCGGGGTGCGGTTGATCTCGTCGGCGAGCAAAATGTTGGTGAAGACCGGGCCGCGGATGAAGCGGTAGTTTTTGCGGCCGCTGGCCTCATCGACTTCCAACACATCGGTGCCGGTGATGTCGGTGGGCATGAGGTCCGGGGTGAACTGGATGCGCCGGAAGCGCAGGTCGAGAACCTCGGCCAGGGTGCGGATCATCAGGGTTTTGGCGAGGCCTGGCAGGCCGATCATAAGCACGTGGCCGCGCGACATGAGCGCCAGCATCAGGCTGTGCAGAATCTCCTTCTGGCCGACGATAGCCTTGCCGATTTCCGCCACCACGCCTTCCAGGCGGGGGACCAGGATGCGCAGTTGGGCGGCGGTTTCCTCCGCCAGTTCGGCACCACGGGAAGATGTGGGCCGGGCAGGTGGCCCGGCAGGTGGCCCGGCCTTGGGGGGGGCAGGCGCAAGGTCCGCGCCATTGTCGAGAATCACGGTGGAGGCGCCGGATTTGCGCAGGGAGGGCTCCTCGATGATGCGCGGCGGGGATGGGGCAAGCCCCGCAGCACCGTCGCTGTCATCGTCCTCAAACACCATGACCTCGCTGGCAATTTTGATTTTATCCCCGAGGCGCAGGACGCGTGGCCACTCGATGCGCTCATCATTGATGTAGGTGCCGTTCATGCTGCCGAGATCGCGCACCGACCAGACACCGTCATCCTCGCTCAGTTCGGCATGGTGGCGCGAGGCGGCAATCTCGGGGGATAGGATGATCTGGTTGTCGTTGGATCGTCCGATGGTCACAGGAGAGGACGTCAACGGGATGCGGCTGACCGCCTCGCTGGCGGTGGTGAGTATCAAACATTTCGGGGTGCTCATGGGTGGGTCATGGAGGAGTTAGATCGAGGGTGCCCAGGTCGCGCGGGGTGGCGGCGACGCGCAGGCCGCCGAGGTCGGCACGGTGGAGGTGGGAGAAAAACGGGATGCCCTTGAGGCGCGGGGTTTCTTCCCGATAGAGATGGCGCGTGCGCAGCATTTGCCATTCGTCAGCCGCCGCCTGCAATTCGATGATTTCCAGGCGGCGCAGGCCGGCGCCGAGGTCCTCACCGGAGCCGCGCAGGATGGTGTCATCGCGGATGCGCTCGACAAAGATCAGGGCGGTGCCGTCCGTGATGCCGGCCCGGTGGCTGAGGCGGCGGTTGAAAAATGAATCCGCCTTGGCCACGCCTTGTTCGAGGTGTTGCGCACGGTCCGCCGGCAACACCGCCGCCGCCCCCAGGGCCAGCCCTTCGACCACCCGGTTGTCCTTGGTCACCAGCACCAAGTCATAGCGGCCCACCGGCAAGTTGCTAAATCGAAAGCCGCTGCCGGCCGCCTCGAGGGTGCCGAGATAGACGCGGGTGCGGTCGCGTTCCACGGCGATGGCGTGAGTCAACACGGCACCTTTCAGCGTGGCGGTGATGATGCCGTTGTCTGTTGTTAGGGTCTTGGTGTAGATGCGGCCCGGACCGTCGGCGATCGCGGCAGGGGGGATCAAAAATGTCAGGAGAATGCCTAACAATATATAAAATAAACAGCCTAGCCCATGCGATCTATCCAATCTGTGAAATCCGTGTAATCCGTGGTTCAATCGGATCCCGGTTCCACAGCGGTCCGCAGCTTTGGAACTCAACCTTAGTAACGTGGCAAGAGGTTGTGAGGGCCTGTGCGTGCCATTGACGGACGAGTGTTGGGCAGGATGCCGAACACCGGCGGCGGGACGCCGGCACCACCCTCGAATCAGGTCTGTGCTCAGGGTTTTGCTGCCCATAGTTTTGCCGCTTCGGCGCGTTCGTGTTTCGGATAGTCTTTCACCAGTGCATGCCAAATTGTGCGCGCTTCATCCTTGCGGCCGAGTTCAAAGAGGGCGCGTGCCTGCCAGAAACGCACGTCGATTTCTTCTGCTGAGCCGGGCCGGACCTTGAGGCTTGTTTCCAAATCCTGCAACGCGCGATTCCATTCACCCGCAAGAAACAGGACCCGGGCGCGCCACAGCAACTGGTCGCCTTCGAGCTTGGCCGCCGGTCGCTGGCGTTCCCACTCATCGAGTTTGGCGCGGGCTTCATCCAGGTGCATGCCATTGACCAATTCCTCGATGGCCAGTGAGTGTGCGCGGTCAATCACCGGCGCTTTGCGTTCCGTGGCCTCGCGGTCGGCTAGTGCCTCGCCAAAACACCGCGCAGCCTCGTCAAGCCGCCCGTTCAGAAGGTAATAATCACCCAAGCGGATCACCGCCATGGCGGCGAGGGCCTTGTCGCCGCTCTTGCGCATGCGCGCGGCCAATCCCACCACCAGCGGGTCCTTGAGCCCGAACACCCGCAGATCCATCTCTAACAAATCGGCGGTTTTGCCCATGGCGGCGCGGGCCGCTGCGGCCAGTCCGTTGAGTCGTTCCAAGGCGGCTTTGGGGTCTTGCTTGGCGGCTTCGCGGATCGTCAGCGCCATGGCGGCCACCCACGGCTCGCCGCCCGGTTTGGCCACTGCCAACCAAGCCTCGGCCCACCGCGCCGCTGCTGCGGCGGGCAGGAATGCCTTGGCCAGCACAAAGCCTGCGCGTCTAGCAGCCTCGGGCAGGACCGCGGGGTCCTCTTTACCTAACAAACCAAGAAATCCCTCAAGGTGGTGCTTATTGTTAATGGAAGCTGCTTCCATGTCCCGCGGGATGAGCAACACGCTGCGGCCCTCAATGACGCGCGCTCCGTTGCGCAAGCGCAGGGTCACGCGCAGCGGTTCGAGGCTCATCCACAATCGCCGGATGTCAGGTCCCGGGTCCAGCCGTTCATCCGGCCACAGCCACTCCACCTGCCAGCCATCGGCGGGGGGGGCAATGGTGGCCTTCACGCTAACATACCACTCACCGCCATAGCCGAGGTAACGCTCGGCCACCAGGGTGCCCAGCGGGACCGGTGCGCCGTCGCCGGCTTCGATGGCGCCTACCGTCACCTTGCCCGGGTGGATCCATGCATCCGGCGGCACGTTGCCGAGTTTGCCACCCTGCTCCCAGCCGAGGACCATCGCCGCCGGTGGTGCCTCCACCCCGTGGCAGTAATCGACGCTGGCCATGGCTTTGGGCACGCGCACGCTGGTGAGCGGGACTTTTTTTTGATCCAGTGGTGGGGGTTGGTTAGCCTGCCACTTGAGGGCCGCCCGGCCATCCATCATCACATAGGAAACATCGTCGGAAAGCGTGTAAAACTTCAAATTGCCACCCTCCCCGGTTTTCACCAGCCCGCTGTAGCGGCTCATAAAATGCCCGGACTCGCCAAACGGATTGTCACCGTGAAAAATCAGCGGCACAAAGGCGGCCCCGTCAACCGACTGGGATTTGTTCCACGCCTCCTGCCAGCCGCCGAAGGTGCTTAGGTTCGAGCCTGGCGGCAGCCGTCGCGTCTCTAACAACAAACTGCGTTTCGCCGACCACGATCGCATCCGGCGGGCGGTGTTGCCACCGAAGTAGAGGGTGGCTGGCGCGCCGTCCGCAGGCATCGATTGCGCCAACATGAGCAACGCGCGGCCCGCACCGCGCCAAACGCCATCGAGCGCGATTTCCTTGCGCTCGTTTTCTAGCAAAACCACGTCGCGCATGTCCGGCCGTCCGGCGCCGAAATCCGGCAGGCGGATTTCCCAGCCCGCGACGGGATCCCCGGGCGCATCCGCAGCGTGCAGGACCACCCGGTAGGGCGCGCCGGCCACCCCCCAATCCTTGTCCTTGTCCTTGGGCGCGGCCAATGCAATCGTAAGGGACAACAACAACAAGGACCCCGGGATAATGGGCTTGG